>JAYVQJ010001096.1:0-3878 GCA_043777235.1 Planctomycetia bacterium | reverse complement strand
CATCAGGCGCGCGATCAACTGCTCGCGAAGGACAGCGGCGGACGGCTTGCTTGGCTGCGACGAATTCTTGCCAACAATCTGACGGACGAACTACGTCGTTGGACTGCCGAACGTCGCGACGCACGCCGCGAACGATCGCTCGACGAGCGGCTGACCGAATCGTCGTTCAAGCTGGAGGCGTGGCTGTCGGCCGGCGATCCGACTCCCAGTGAGGTCATGGGTCGCGAAGAGCAGACGCTGCGATTGATTGCCGAGTTGAACCGCTTGCCCGAAGCGCAGCGCGAGGCACTCGTGTTGCAACACTGGCACGAGTGGTCGCTGGATCAAATCGCCGAGCACATGCAACGCACTCCTGCCGCTGTCGCCGGGTTGCTCAAACGCGGACTGCGACATCTGCGCGACACGCTTCGACCGGAGGTGAGGTGACACGATGTCTTCTCCTCCGCTCGACAATCCGCCGGACGCACGCGAAAGCCGAGTCGATGCCGCGATCGCCGAATATCTACAAGCGGCAGATGCGGGTCAGCCGCTCAATGTGTCCGAATTCCTGACGCAGCACGCGGACATTGCTGATGAACTGCGCGAGTTCCTCGCCGATCATCGCGGCTTGCAGAAGATGACTTCGATCCGTCCGACCGTTCTGGGTTACGAGTTTGGCGAAGAACTCGGCCGAGGTGGCATGGGAGTTGTCTTTGCCGCTCGACGGCTGACCGATGGCCGCGATGTCGCGATCAAAGTGCTGCATCCGTGGTGGCAACTCGATGCGTCCGCCGTCGAACGTTTTCGCCGTGAAGTGCGAGCTGTCTCGCGATTGCAGCATCCGCACATCGTCCCGATTCTCGACAGCGGCACCGCAGATCATGGCCCGTTCCTTGTCATGGAGCGGATCGACCGACGGCCGCTGACGTGGGGTGCGGGCCGCGCGGACCACGAACTCGCACTCCGCCTCGCGGATGTTGCCGATGCACTTGAAGACGCGCACCGAAACGGCGTGATTCATCGGGACGTCAAGCCGTCGAACTTGCTGCTGACGAATGACGGCCGATTGCTGATCGGCGACTTCGGACTGGCTCACGTCGCCGAAGAACCGAGCCTCACACGCACCGGCGATGCAGTCGGCTCGCCAGCGTACATGTCTCCCGAACAAGTGTCGTCGCGAACGCAGGGCACGCCGATCGATCATCGCACGGACATCTACTCGCTCGGTGCGACGATGTACGAACTGCTGACAGGCCGGCCGCCCTTCATCGCCGAGTCGCGCGATCAATTGCTCGCACAGATTGCGACAGCCGAGCCGTTGCCGCCATCGCGACTGCGTGCCGACATCCCGCGCGGCTTGGAGTGCATCTGTCTGCTCGCAATCGAGAAGTCGCCGCAGCGCCGATACTCGACTGCCGCCGAGATGGCTGCCGATCTGCGTCGATTCGCCTCTGGCCAGCCAACGCAGGCAGAGCGGCATCGCGCTTGGACCTCGCTGCGCCGTTGGTGGCGGCGTCAGTCGCCTCGCGCGCGGACGACCGCGAGCGTCGCGATCGTTCTCGTCGTGTTGTTTTCGCTTGGCCTTGTCGCTTGGAGAAATCATCGTGAACTCACCGAGTCGCGCCGGCAATATGCGATCGACGACGCGCTCGTGGCCGCATTGAGCGCGGACCTCAACGCGGCCGATCAAGAGATCGCCGTTGCGGAACAAGCCGGAGTCTCCGCCGATTGGCTGGAAATGCTGCGCGGCCAAGTCGCGTTTCATCGCGGCGACTACCACACCGCCATTGAACACTTGCAAGCGGCCGTCGCGGCTCAGCCGAGACACGTCGCCGCGCAGGCGATGTTGGCGACGGCACATCTCGCGGCCGGCTCGTGGGAATCGTACGAGTCGTCGTTGGCGACGATCGAGTCGCTGACCGCCACGACCGCCGAAGATTTCCTCTTCAAGGGACAAGCCGAATCGTTTCTCGATCCTCGGTTAGCGGTGCGAACGCTCGACGAAGCCGTTCGTCGTCGCGATACGCCGCTGGCTCGGTTGCTGCGAGCTGAGGCGCTCACGAATCTCGCCTCAGATGCCAACGACCTCGCCGCGATCGAGGCCGCGCTGACTGATGCCTTCATCGCGCGGCACATGCTTCCGAAGCACCCGGCGGCGCTGCTGCAAGTGCTCGACTCACACGCCGTCGCCGCCGATCTGTTTCGCTCGGCGGGACAAAACTCGCGGCACGCTGAGGAACTGGCTGCCGCCGAACAAGTCGATCGCGCCCTCGACGAGTTCAACCACTTGCCGACGGTCCTGCACAACCGAGTCCTTTTCCGCTGGCGATCCGACCGCGACGACGACGCCTTTGAGTTGCTCCGCCAAGCCGACTCGTTGCACGTCGATCCGCTCATCGCCTACGACCTCGCGCTGGCACACGCCCGGCGAGGCGAGTCATCGCTGGCGCTCGACGTGCTCAATCGTCGCGCTGCTCATTCCGACGAGGCAAAGCCATTGACCGCCGATGAAGCATTTCTGCGCGTGTGGATGTTGCATCAATCCGGAGACACAGCGGCCTCGCAAGCCGACTACGAACGGCTTGCCCAGCGATTCTCGAATGGGCTGACCGCACTCTTCCGCCCAGCACTGCGACTCCTCATGGGACAAGCCGCTCAGGCCGAAGCGGAGAGCCGGCAACTTCGTCGCACTCTGCAACTCCCTCGACTGCGCGACGTGTTCTATCGCCGGTTGCTCGCGTTTAATGCCGGTGAGATTCCCGCCGACGAACTGTTGTCGAGCGTCCACGACTCCCGCTGGAACGAATGCGAAGCGAGATTCTTCATCGCGTTGAAACACCGAACCGCTGGCGATCACACGAAAGCTCGCGAACAATTTGCTCAATGCCTTGCGACCCGCTGCCCCGGTTTTCTCGCCTGGGACTGGAGCCACGTTTTGATGCGAGATGCTCAGACGCCGTAATGACGAATGCGTCAGTCCTCAAGATGCGACGTGCTCAAACTGAGGTGCTTTTGAGTCCCGTTAGGGACGGATCAAAAATAGCCCAGCACTTCAGTGCTGGGATGATCAAAACAACGACTAGAAAGTCCCGTCAGGGACGACAGAACACATTCTCGTCTGTCGTCCCTGACGGGACTCAATTGGAAAAGATCGACCGCAATCCCAGCACTGAAGTGCTGGGCTATTTTCGAATGTCCCTAGCGGGACAATGACATGACCACTTACCGCCCACCGTTCGCCGGCAGTTCGCGGATCCAACGCTCGATGAGTTCGACTGCTTCGGCATCGACGATGTTCGACGCGATGTGCGGCATCCGGCCGAGGCCGGTTTTTTTCATCCGGTGCAAGACCATCGAGCGCGCCGGATCGCTTGGGACGAGGACTTTCGGATCGTTCAATTCGAACAGGCCTTGTCCCGGCCGAACGCCGACCGTGCCGGTTTCAGCGAGCGGCAGCGATGCGAGCAGAATGAACTCCGCATTGCCGCCGCCCCACTTGCGATGGCAGTGCGAGCAGTTCGCATGCAGGTACGACCGCGCGCGGGCGTCGAGCGCTTGTTTCGGATCGTGATAATCGACGAGCACCTTTTGAAGTCCCTTCGCGTCCGAAGGTATCGGCTTCGTGAAGTAGCCGAGTTCGTCGAGATGTTTCAACTGGTTCTTCGGTTTGCCGTCGCCGAAATCGAAGTCGCGATTCAACTGCTCGGTCGTCGCACCCAGCACATACTTCGCGGCCATCGTGTGGCACAGCGCGCATTCGGCTCGGCTGGGAAAGTGCCACTTCTGTTCGCGGACACCGTTCGGGGCGGACTTGTCTTTGATTTTGAAGACGCGATCGAGTCCCTTCGCATCGAGGAGTTCGGCGTCGGTTTGCTCGTCGTTCCAAACGTAGGTGTAGC
>JAYVQJ010001095.1:0-3883 GCA_043777235.1 Planctomycetia bacterium | reverse complement strand
CTCACGATGTTTGCCGGTCTTGATTTGCTGCGTGCTGAAGATCCGATCGTGCCGCCGGATGCGAAGGTCGAGAAGTTGTTTGAATCGCGGGTGCTGACCGAAGGAGCGGCGGTCGCGCTCGACGGCACTGTTTATTTCAGTGAGATCACGTTCTCGCATATCGCTCGCGACGAGCACGGTGCGATCGAGGCGGGACACATCTGGCGGTTTGATCCGACGACCGGCAAGACGGCGATCTTCCGCTCGCCCAGCGGCATGTCGAACGGCATCAAGTTCGATGCGGCAGGAAACATGATTGTCGCCGAGGGTGCCGACTTCGGAGGTCGCCGAGTGACTCGTACCGACATGAAGACCGGCAAGACGCACATCATCGCCGGACTGTTTGAAGGGCGGCCACTCAACTCACCCAACGACATCACCATCGACGAGAAGGGACGCATCTATTTCAGCGATCCGCGGTATCTCGGCCACGAGCCGATTGATCAGCCGGTCGTCGGCGTGTATCGCATCGATCCGGACGGTTCGCTGCATCGCATCATCACCGACGCCGGCAAAGCGAATGGCGTGTGTGTCTCGCCCGATCAGAAGTCGCTGTACGTTGTCAGCAACGATAACGGCGGAACTGCGATTGATCGGCTGAGCAAACCGGGAGGCTCTGAGAATCGGCAAAAACGCGCCGACATTCCCGGTTTCATTGATCCGGAAAGCAAACCGAAAGGCTCCGATAATCCCGCGAGCGTCGCCGCGCCGCTGCGCAAAGGCTTGATGGCGTTGCTGGCTTACGATCTCGCTCCGGACGGGACCGCAAAGTTCCGTAAGACGCTGGTTGACTATGCCCCGTTCGACGGTCCCGATGGCTTGGTCTGCGACAAAGACGGCAATCTCTACGTTGCCGTTCGCGCGGAGAATCGTCCCGGCATCTGCGTCTATTCGCCCGAAGGAAAAGAGCTGGCCTTCATCAAGACCGAAGTTCCGACCAACGTCGGCTTCGGCCGAGGCAAGGACGCCAAGGTGCTTTACATCACGGCCGGCAAGAGCCTGTATCGCATTCGGTTGAATCGCGAGGGGTATCAGTTGCCGCCGAAGAAGTGAGCGTTCAACGTGGGGCACGTTTTCAACGTGCCCGTCGAGGAATGGAACCTCACGGGGAGCACCGCGCGAATTCCCAATCGCCCCGAAAATTACCGGGCACGTTGAAAACGTGCCCCACGACTTGAGGCCCGCGCCCATGCGAGTGACCGACGTTTCGGTGACGATTGTTGAAGTGCCGCAGACGGCACCGCTGGCTCCGTATCGGTCGCACATTCGCAGCAGCTCGACGACGCAGAGCGGTATCGTGCGGGTCGAGACCGATGCGGGACTGATCGGCTGGGGCGAGTACAACGTCAACTTCTTACCGAACCTCAGCGGACGACGCAGCGAGCAACAGGCTCGCGAATGGTTGATCGGTCGCGATCCACAAAACATCGCGGCATTTCATCGAGACTGCCCGCTTGAGATGCGGTTGAAGTCGGGGATCGAACTCGCGCTGTGGGACATCTGCGGCAAGGCGGCCGGCCTGCCAGTGGCCGCGCTGCTGGGAGGTGTGATTCGGCCGCGAGTCGAAGTCGCCGCGTGCATGGGGATTCAAACCTACGAACGCGCCGGCGAGTTCGCTCGCTGGTACGTCGAGATGGGCTTCGGCACATTGAAGACCAAAGCCGGAGCCGACATGCGCGAAGACCTCGAAATGGTGCGCGGCATTCGAGACGCGGTCGGCGATCGGCTCAAGCTGCGGATCGATCCGAATCGAGCGTACTCGCCGGAACAAGCGGCGGAGCTGTGTCGGCACCTCGAACAGTACCACTTGCAGTATCTCGAACAGCCGATCCCTGCTGAGCCGTTGTCGGACGCGACGAAGTTGCGGCGCGACACTCGCGTACCGATCGCGCTCAATGAAAGCGTCACCGATCCGGCGAGCGTGATGGCGATCCTGCTGGCAGGTGCCGCCGAGTTCATCCTGCCTGACACGCACATTGCGGGAGGCATTCTGCCGTGCGTGACGATCGGCCACGTCTGCGAAGCAGCCGGAGTGCCGTGCATCATGCACTGCGGCCACGACCTCGGCCCGAAGACGGCGGCGATGCTGCACGTCGCGGCGTCGGGACCGGCGTATTCACTGGCGAATGATACGACGTACTACGGACTCCAAGACGACATCATCGCCGAGCCATTTCAAATTCAATCAGGAACGATCGCCGTGCCGACTAAACCCGGACTGGGCGTTGAGGTTGATCCCGACAAACTTCGGAAGTACCACGTCGATTGTTGAGGTCGAACCAAAGTCCGATTTTTACAGTGTCTGACTCGAACCGATGCTGAAATGCGATCGGCTGTGCATCAGGGACCGTGCCCGGTCAGCGTGACGCGCTCGACAAGAAGCTGAACAGGCCCTTCTTGGGTTTGGCAGCGTCTCCGGACTTCTTCTCGGTCTCGGCGTTCTGTGGGTCGAGCTGCTGAGCGAGTTGTTCGATCGCTTTCGTGATGCGTGATTTGGGAGCGTGCAGCAACAGCGGAACTCCGTTGTTGCGCGACTCGACCATCGAAACATAGTCATTCGGAAGCTGGAAATAGATCTCTCGCCCGATCGTTTCCAGCGCTTTGTTGAGGCTGATGCTCGCATCTTGCAGCCCCATGCGATTGACGATGATTTTGACCTTCGCCGTCAGGCCCTCTCGCTGGTCGAAAAATTGCATGAGCCGCACAACGTTACGGAGGCATGGCAGATCAAGCTGCGTCACCAGCAGCACACTGTCGGACGATTCCATCGCCGCCAAGTCCAACGAGTTGAAGCTTTTGCTGACGTCTAAAATCAGGTGCGTGAACGTCGACTTCAAGAGCGTCAAAACTCGGCGCAGTTCGTCGGGGGAGATCGCCGGCCGCTCGTCCATTTGCACGGGCCGAGGCAACAGGTACGCACCGCAGGAGTGTTTCGTCAGCGATCGTTTCAACAATGAGTAATCGAGGCGGCTGATGTTGTCGGCGACATCTTGGATCGTGTAATCGGGAATGATGTCCAACCAAACGTCGGCATCCCCCAACGCGAGATCGAGGTCGATGATCCCGACGTTGTTTTTCGGATTGCTCGCGAGCGCGCAGGCGAGGTTCACGGCGATCGCCGTGCTGCCGACGCCACCGCAGACTCCGGCGATCGTGATCACCTGCGAGGTTTTCGTGCGGCTCCCTTCGTCCGTTCGGCTGTTCTGATTCTGCGCGATGCGGTCCAGAGCGGGGAGAAAATCGTCGAGCCGCAACGGCTGACTGAGAAACTCACGCGCGCCGTTTCTCATCGCTCGCAGAATCAAGCTGCCTTCTTGCGAACCGCTAATGACCAGCGCCGCGCACGTCGGAACGTTCGCCGCGATTTGCGCGACCAAGTCCAATCCTTTGGTCGGGTCCGCGTCGATGGCGATGAGTGCGATGTCTGGCTTCGTCTGCGAAACGACGTCAAAGAAGTAGTCGTAGCTGGAACATTCCGCTTCCAACCAGACGGCATCGATGCCCAGCAGAAGATTCTTCAGCGACGCACGGCTGGAATCTTTCGGGTCAACCAAAGCCAATCGGACAACATTCATGGCGGCAGGTCACTTGTGTTGTTGAAGGTAAAGAGGAACACTGATTTTCAAGACACTGGCGGCGGAGAAAGTAGACCAGTCACTCCGTGACGGGAATCTTCGAGTCACGAAGTGCCTCGCCGACTTTTCTCTGCGGGTCTACTTATACGTATCGCAAGAAATCACTGCGTGTTTGCCCGTTCGGCTCGTCACGCGGAGCGGTGACGGCTACGTAGCCATCATCGCTCCGCGTGATGAGCCGAACGCTTCACACAGCGCAGTTATTTTCT
>JAYVQJ010001094.1:0-3885 GCA_043777235.1 Planctomycetia bacterium | reverse complement strand
GCCAGCGCCCCAAATGCACGTCCATTTCCGCATCGAACATCCGCTCAATCACTGACTTGGTCATGAACCGCATCAACTCGCCCAACTCCTGCTGAGTCGAAATACTTCCAGCCACCTCTCTTGCCAAAACCTCCGCCTTGCTCCGAATCATCGCATCCATGCTTCGATCTCCTGTGAAAAAATCTGGGGTCATCAATCCGTCACTGGAACAATCCTTGCTCCCCACGGTTTGACACAAGATTTCTTACAGGCCCCCCACGGCTTCTCGGCTCCGTCTTCGTACAGGCCGAAGCCGGGAGGTTCCGCGTAGCTGGGAGGCGCGAACGGAATCCCCGTGTTGTTCGGATCGATCAACCCCACCGGCCGACGTGGACGGTTCCCTGACGAAAAACCTTCCGCGAAGCCGGCCGAGTACTCCACAGAGTCCGGCGTTCCCGTCGCTTCGCGGTCACTTCGCGATGCCGAGATCGACGATGCGAGCGATCTTGTCCGTGCCGACGATGATGTTGGACGGCTTGTGCTCCTGCTGAGGAAAAGAAGATCGAAAATCCCCAGCCAATGACGACAACCAACTCACGAACGGCAAACGCTCTCTTTCATAGATATCAAAGAGACTACCTTCCCGACGGGCTCGGTCATTATTTTTCGATGAGCGATTCAGCCTCAACGCGGAAGCTGGTGAGTTGGGCGGCGTCGCGCACGGGAAGATGTTTGAGCGCGTCGTGCGTGCGGCGGGCCAAGTCGAGATAGGCTTGGGCTTGCTGGGGTTCCATCAAACGCGAGTGGCTCATCGCCAGCAGGTAGAGGTCCAACGGCAGGGAGGGATCGGTTTGAAGATTAAGATTTTGGCACAATGAATCAATCGTCTCGCGATAACGCCCCAAACGGAATTGAATCAAACCGAGCGTGTTGCGATAGACGGCCTGAGTTTGATCATCTGGTGCTAGCCGCACGGCATTCTCGGCCAACGGCAGCGCCTCGTCGAGTTGACGCAGTGATTCAGGAGCGGTGGCGAGTTGCCAAGCCAGATTATTACAGACGTCAGCATTATCAGGTCTTGTTTTGAAGTCACTGCGAAGTGAGCCGATGGTAATCCGGGCCGCTTCCTCGGCTAATCGAGCGGAACCCAAGGGAGTCACGAATTCGCCAAGGTCCAAGGCGATCTCTTGGACCGACGGCAGCGGTTCGTCGGGCGGAGCTGAAAACACTGGCAGATCCCAGTCAAGCCCGACCGTGGTGAGCTCATGGCGGATGCGGCGCAGATCCCAGACGCGCAGTCCGTCGGCCAGTTGCGTGACGAGCTGAGTTCCATCCGGCGTGAACTGGCCTACGTTCGAAAAGCGTTGCTCGGGATCTTCCAAGCGAGCCACTTCACGGCTGGTCGCAAACTCGACCAATCGAATGCCCCCACCAGGCAGACTCAGTGCAGCCAGCGAACCGTCCCTGGTGCAATCGAGCAACTGGCCGGGACCGAGATCACGTACATGTTTCCAAGTTTTGACTTCATACACATGGCTGCGAGTCGCTGCCGTCACCAGATAGAGGCCATCGGAGGTGAAACGACAATTGAAGACACGAGCCGGACTTTGCCAGACTTTTTCACCGGTCTCCGTGTCAAAAATCAGGAGCGGTCCTGTATGAACGACTGTCCCCGCCCAGCAACCATCGGGGCTGACGCTGACTGCCGTGACGCTAGCATTTTGTGCGACGCGGCGAGGTAGGGGTGAGGTTGGATGCAAGATCCAACCGCCCGCATAGGCCGACATGCCGTAGCCATCGTACATCGCCTGTACGACGACTTGACCATCGCGATTCGCGGCGATGGCCCCGCTTCCCGCGTTGAAATTCAACAACCTTTGCGGTGCCCCAACGGTGAGACGTTCCGCGTTGGTCACATCCATGCGAATTGGCCAACGAAATGCTCCCAAAAAACTGTTTGTGTACAAGTTGCCTTCGCCGTCAAATGTCACTGTCCCGAACCCTGTCTTCGCGAAGGCCAATTCCACTCCAGTGTTTAGATCGAACAGACGAAACCCCTCTGAGAAACTCTGAGCGACGATTCGTCCCGACGGATGAATGGCGAACCCGTAAGTGTGGTCGCTGGGATCCTTGGCCGCCGGCACAATCGCTCGATATTCACGCGCGTCCGCAGCCGACCAGATGCCGACTCGCGAAGGCCGCTCAGCGATGCCGGCCAGCGCGAGTTGGTTCGTTGAAAGATTCAGCGATGTCTCGTTTGAAGAACGCAGAGCCTTGGTCGCGAAGAGTAGTTGTCCGCTCCAAAAATCCCACAGCGATACATTGTCCACCCAGCCCGTGGCGTAGAAACGGTCGCCCGTTTGATTGAACGTCAGCAGCGCCGCTCCGTGGCCGCAGGGAATAGAGCGCAGGTATTGGAGCCGACCGGCTTCCGCTTCAAATTGATAGACGCGAGTCTCTTTGCCGTCGGCATAGTTGATACAAAGGAATCGCCCGCTGGGGTGCCAGGCAGTGGGGCCGCCGCCCGCCCAAGGGAGCGTTTCCTGAGCGATGACGGCTCCCGTTTCGAGGCTTCGAATGACGATGTCTCGTTGACGATACGAGCTAATGGCCGCTAGCAGCTCCTGAGGATGCGCCGCGACCCAGGGATCTGAAAATCCACCCTTCTCATCAAATGTGCGGTCGTGGGCACTCTGAAGATTGAGAACATGCAGAGAACCATTGGCGTTCGCGAACACCGCTAGCGGTCCTTCTGGCCAACTCAAAAACGTCACATGATGTGTATTACTGACGGAAGATCTTTCGACAGCATGGTCAGGTCTAATCTCCCAAATTGTGGTGTCGCGTTGTGAATTACCTGCCGCTTTACGAGTGAAGGCCAGGTATTTTCCATCGGGACTGAGTTGTGTGCTGCCAGCTCGTCCGTCGCCGGGAATCCGACAGATTTCGCCATCGTCACTCAGGCGTCGAACGCTCACATGAAACGACTTGTCGACTCGCGCATAGACAACGTGGTTGGCAGCCACCGACAAATCTGTGGTGCCTTCGGGGTTCCCTTCCCACTCCTTTGTTACATAAATGTCGGGAAGAGTGAGCGCGGCGGTCGCCTCGTACCGCAACTTGTCGAACCAGTTAGGGGGCTGTCCTAGCTCTCGGCCGATCTGTGCAGCTCGCTTCAGCTCAGCCAGAGCGGCGAATCGCTGACCATCACGCCGGCTGAGTCGAGTTCCGTGCGCCTCTCCGAGCAAGGCCTCTGCCTCGCGCAGTCGCGCTTTGTGCTCGGCGGCTTCGGCTTCGGCTCGCGCCGTTACGGCCTGATTGCGTTCGGCGCGGAAGCGACTCGCCATGAGGCTCGACCCGATTACTAAGGCAACCAACAGCCCTGCAATCGTTGTTGCCAACGTTCCCAATGTCGGATTTCGTCGACACCAACGCCAAGCCTGCTCATACACGGACGCGCGTCGAGCGGCAATCGGACGGTCGGACAGAAACCGTCGCAAGTCCTCGGCCAGCGAGCCGGCATTGGCGTATCTTCGGCCAGGATCCTTGTCGATCGCCTTGAGCACGATCGTCTCAAGATCGCGCGGGATGCGCGGATCCAAACGGCGCGGGCGAACTGGATCGTCATGCGTTATTTGCTCGATTAAACGTAGCCGGTCGGGCGACTGAAATGCCGGTTGCAGAGTGAGCAGTTCGTAGAGCGTGATTCCCAAACCGTAAACGTCACTGCACGGATCGCCGTCGCCGCGAAATCGCTCCGGTGCCATGTATCTCAGTGTCCCGACGATGTCTCCAGTGCGTGTCAGCGCCTCTTCCTCTGTCTTCGCCAGACCAAAGTCCGTCACCCACACTGTTCCCGCCGCGTCCATCAGTAAGTTGGAAGGCTTGATGTCGCGATGGATGACC
>JAYVQJ010001093.1:0-3886 GCA_043777235.1 Planctomycetia bacterium | reverse complement strand
TGCTTTTGCCGGTTCGACATTCTTAGAGCCCAAAGGGGGCGATCCGTTTGTGATGCGAGACTCTTTAGGCTCGTGAGATTTCAGCCATTCTTCGATGCTCTTCAATTGCGCGGCGGGGACCGGTCCAGGCTTCGCGGCATTGTCGATGAAATGCAGCGTCATGGAGACGATTTGCTCGTACGCTTCTTTGGTCTCCTTCACGTTGACCTGCGCATCAAGTAGTCCGGGCTTTCGTTTGCTGCCGGGGAGTGGTTTGGCATTTTCCGGCTTAAAGGCGTAATACAGACCAAATCCAAGAAAAGGAGGGTCTTTAATGAAGAAGTAGTTGACCCACATTTCTTTCTTCGGATTTGCATTGTTGGCTTGGATGATTTGATAGCCGAGTTTCACGATGTGGTAGAGGACCGGTGTCATGTTCAATGAGTTGTCGAGCGGCAACCGGCCGATCGCCTTCGCGGCCTCAATCCTCGCTTGCAAGTGACGTTTGTCGTCGGCGACGACTTCCGCCAGCGTTTGCAGGACGAGTGGGTTTGTCTTGTTGGCAGCGGAATCGTAGGTGACGCTTGCCGCTCCCAAGCATTCCGCGAGTCGCGCTTGATACCACCAATGCGTATTCTTCTTGGCCAGTTCCGGCACGAGCGCCATCGCGATTTCGGATCGCTTTTTGTCGTTGTTGCCGTCCGGTAGCGTCAGTCCGAGCCGACAAATCCGGATCAGTCCATTCGCAGCGCTGTTCTTCAAAATTTCATGTTGCTTCTCGTCCTTGATAACCTTCAGCAGCACGGTGTAAGCGGGATCATACGGAGTCGGATCGGTCGTCTTACCAGCAGCGGGGTAAGTGGAGGACAGCGAGCCAAGCAGCAGGATGATGTTCTCCCGCACGACGAAATTGTTATCGAGCAGCTCGATGCTGTGCTCCGTGATCTGTTTGAGGAAGTAGTCCCGTGCCGGTTGCGGTTTCGAAGCGTTGGACCTGATGAAGTCCAGCAGTTTTTTGCGAAGGTCGGGTAAACGATCTTCGAGTCGTCGATTGGCCGTGCTGGCTTTGTCTCCTTTCTTGGGAACCTCTTCGTCACGGTACTTCTTCATCGTGAAGCGATAGACGTAATACTTAGCAGCGGCATCGAGCGCCTTCTTCTCTTCATCGTTTGGTGCGGCACTTTTAAGTGCGTTTTCAAACGCCGTCTTGTATTTTCGGGCGAACTCCTTTTCGTCCCCTTCGGTGTAGAGTTCCTTGTCGATCTCCATTTCCGGCAGGACTTCGCGCTTCTGAATCAGACCGGGAGGAGGACCGGAGTCCTTACCTTCGACTTTTCCCGCAACGTCATCGGACGTCGCTTCCGTCGAATTCTGAGTCGTTTGACTGAACGCCGAGTTGTTGGCCGCCAGCCACAGCAGGCAGCACAGCGAGGCCGGGAAGAGCGATCCGCAGCGAACGATTCGAGCAGGCATGAGGCGAAGGCTTCGAAAGAGGTTCGTCGAGTATCCCGTCACAGTCGGAGTCAGATGTTGGACAGCGTCAGGTTGCAATTCAGTTTCCTCAATTGAGACGCTCAGCCAACGCGACGGACTTGGTGACACCAAGACCCTTCGCAAGAATGAAACAAAATAGTCGCAAGCCGCGGGTTTTGCCACGTCGCGTTCCCGGAGTCGGCGGATTCTTACCGTCCAGAGCCTCGGTGGTAGGAATGGGAGAACTGCCGGGACCAGAAACAGTCAAGAAAGGAATAACGACGTTGGCGATTACTCGGCGGCCCAGCATGACGGGCGAAAGGATGTGAGCAACCTATCGGTCCATTTCCAAGAGTGTCAAGCCGCCAGCCTGCGATGGATTGGCAACCTGCCCATGCACGCACCGCGCTGGCGAACCGAACTGACGGCAGAGATTGCAACCGGGCCGATATTTTCGAGAGTCAGGTCGGGCACTGATTGATTCGCCGTGAGAACTCATTCCAGGCCGCACGGAGAATACCTCATCGTCACTCGGCCGGCTGAATTTTGGATGCCGGATCAGCCGTCTGCGCAGCCAAATCCAACGACTCTGCGGGTTCGCCCAATTGCGGGATTGGATCGCTTACGGAGAAAAACGGATTCGCGCTGGGGGCCGGCCCGCGGTTCCAACGCCACATTCGGTGCGGTTGCATCTCGTGCATCATTGCGCAGCCAGACGAGGTCAGCCACAACCCGGCGACCAAAACAGTAAAGCCCATGTGTCGCATCCGTGCGTCCTCCGCGATTCGTCTCGTCCGTGATTTGCGTCAGCGTTTCGAAGCGGCGGGAAACTAGGCCAACGCCGAGAACCCGACAAGATGAGGTTGGGTTCCTGACGCATGTGTCTCGCATCCGTCTGACATCCGACCGACGCGATCCCATCGGCGACCCGATTCGCTCGACTATCGAGCCTCGTTTCATCATCCTGCCGCCTGATTCGCTCCCCATTTTCCAAAAGGATCGACCTCCGATGCTCGTTCGATTTACCTCTTTGATTGCGTGGTCGCTGTTGTCGGCCGGTTTGTTTTTTCCTGTCGCACTGCCCGCTCAAGAATCCGCCGACGGCAGGTTCTTCACGCAGAAGCCGGAGATCGCTCCGGCAGCCGGTGTGGTTGCCGAACCGAAGGTCGAGAAGCCCAACACCAACGTCTTCAATGACGGGCCCGCTCCGAGTTGGATCTGGGGGGACAACCAAAACAAGAACTACTTCGTGCGGACGAAGTTCGTGAGCAAAGCTCAATTCGCGTTTCTCAAAGCGACGTGCGACAACGTCATGACCGTGTGGGTCAACGGCCAGAAAGTTGCGTCGAGCAGTTCGTGGGAGAATCCGGTCGAAGTCGACATCAAATCCAAACTGAAGGCTGGCGAAAACCTCGTCGAAGCGGAGATCACGAACGAGGGCGGGATCGCCGGCTTCGTGGCCAAGATCGTGCTGCAAGAGCGAGATGGCAAAAACGCGATCGTTGTGACGGACGATTCGTGGGAAGTCGCGGAGACTCGTGATGCGAAGCAGTGGGGCAAAGCCAAAATCGTTGCGAAGCTCGACGGACATCCGGGCGGGAAGCCGTTTGTCGAAGGGGCCGGAGCGGCCGACACGCCGCGCGACCAATTCAATCTGCTGCCTGGCTTTCAGGTCGAGAAGCTGTTCACGGTGCCGAAAGAAAAACTCGGTTCGTGGGTCAACATGACGACCGATCCGAAAGGCCGTTTGATTGTCAGTGATCAAGGCAACCTTGGACTGTGCCGCATCACGCCCCCGCCGATTCGCACCGCCAATCAGCCGGACCGCGCTAGCGGCCGGTTCGAGAGTGACGAAACGAAAGTCGAGCATCTCGACATCAAGTTCGACGGCAAGCAGATCTCTGGCGCGCAAGGACTGCTGTGGGCGTTCGACAGTTTGTATGTCGTCTGCAACGGCGGGCCGGGGAGCGGGCTGTATCGCTGCCGGGACACCGACGGCGACGATCAGTTCGACAAGGTTGAAAAGCTGAAGGACATTCCCGGCGGCGGCGAGCACGGTCCACATGCGATCCGACTCTCGCCCGATGGAAAATCGCTGTTCGTTGCGGCGGGCAATCACACGCAGTTGCCGTTCAAAGTCACACGCAACGCGGACCCGCAGTTGATGGGCGGGCAGCGCACCGAGCAACTGCGAGCGACTCTGCCGGAAGGTTTTTCGTCGCGGTTGATGCCCAACTGGGATGAAGATGTGTTGTTGCCCCGTTATTGGGATCCCAGTGGTCATGCCGCGGGCATCCTCGCGCCGGGCGGGTGGATTTGCAAAATCGACCCGGAGGGCAAGACGTGGGAGGTGTTCTCGTCCGGCTATCGCAACCAGTTCGACTTCGCGTTCAACGCGGACGGCGAGATGTTCGCCTACGACGCCGACATGGAA
>JAYVQJ010001092.1:0-3888 GCA_043777235.1 Planctomycetia bacterium | reverse complement strand
TGGCGATCAGTTTCTGGCTCCGCTTGTTCAACCGCCGATCCCCCAGGTCGATCCCCTCCAACTCCTGAACAATCCCCTCGCACATGCAGGCGCTCCTTGCCGAAATGACAGAGAAATTTCCATTGCTCTGTCGGGCGCAAATGCTGTGCCAAAGTTTCGCGTCGTTGCGAGGCTTTCCAGAAAAATGTCGATACGTTGTGTGTAAAAGACAGGCACTCTTGCCCGTCCTACGGGTCGTGTGGATTGTTCCGACTCGACTCGGATGGTTGCGTCGGTCGCAAGGGGGGCCGGTCGGGATGGCTCAGCCAAAGCGGCCGGTTCGGTTGCAATCGAAGGTGCGGAGGCGTTTAATTCCCCCGCTTTCCCGGCTGGAAAGTTTCGGGCGGCTGGCGGATTGATCAAACCGACGCCTGCCGAAATTCCCGAAAACCGACAGAACATGGACTGGGAAGTTCCGTCGAGTGGGTTGCAGTTTGATCGTTCTCACCTGAAAGGGATCGGCCAATGAAACTTGGCTGGAATTGCATGAAGTTCACCGTATTAGCAAGTGTGTTGGGACTATCGATTTGGACGATGGGATGCGGGGAACCCGCTTCACCGAACAAGCCGATTTCTCCCGTGAAAACTGGTGGAGAAGCTGGTTCGACCAAGGGTGGCGGAACTGACGTTCCGGCAGCCACGGGAGACACCGGAGCTGCGAAGCCCGCCGAAGACAAGCCGGCTGACGCTGGCGAAAAAAAGGATGAGCCGAAGGCCGATGCCGAAAAGCCCGCCGACGGCGAGAAGAAGGAAGACGCTCCGGCTGAAAAAAAGGAGTAGTTCGGACGGCCTCTTGGCACCGACTTTCAAACAGAACGCCGCAGTTTTCACTGCGGCGTTTTTGTTGGATTCGGGGAGGTCGCACGTCCGCAACAACATCGACTCGAATGGTCGGAACAGCCTCACTACGAGTTCATTTTCTCTTCGTACAGTCGCTCAATGTCCGTGAGCGTCACGGTGATCGTCCGAGTGAAGCCGGTGTGAGCACGGTCGTACTGGACGTTGCTGGCCTTCTCGGGATGGCGATGTACGGCATCGGCTAACCAACGCTTGTCGGCGTCGGCCAGGGTGCCGATGGCAGGATCCCAAAACGTCTTGGTCTCGATGACCAGCGCGTTGACTCGCGGGTCGAATTTGTTGAAGTCAGCCATGATCGGGTCTTCGCTGTTCGGAAAAGATTTTGCGTGGAAGCCGGACGTGCAGCAGTATAGTCGCCCGAAATTCGGTGGGTAGCGAACCGAGAGGCCGCTCACCAAAGCGTGTAGCCGCCGTCGATGACGATGGAAGCTCCGGTCACATAGCGAGCCGCATCGCTGGCGAGGTACACGGCGAGCGGGCCGAGATCTTCCGGTTTTCCGAAGTCTCCGGCCGGGATCTGTTGCTTGAAAGTGTCGATGATTGCCGGGTTTTGAGCGGCCCAGCGGACGTTCGGCTCGGTCATGAATCCGCCCGGGCAAATCGCGTTGACCGTGATTCGGTGCGGTGCCCAATCGGTCGCGAGTGCTCGCGTGAACTGAATGACCGCCGCCTTCGAGGTCTCGTAGCTGCGTCCGCCGATCCCGCGATTCGCCACCATGCCAGAGATCGACGCGATGTTGATGACTCGCCCGCCGGTGCCGCGCTTGACCATCGCTCCACCAATCAGCTTCGTGCAGAGGAACGTGCTGGTCAGATTGATGTCCAAGATCTGCTGCCATTGTTCAAGCGTTTGCTCTTCGACCGGCACGTTGATCCGACGTCCGCCGACGTTGTTGACCAGGATGTCGAATGGCCCGAATTGATCGAGTGCTTGCTGACAAATTCGCTCGCATTCGGCCGGTACGCCGACATCGCCGGGCAGAATGTTTGCCGTGCGACCGAGCTGCCGGATATCAGCCGCCGTCTTCTCCAAACTGTCGCGGTCGCGTCCCACGAGCACGACGTCCGCTCCGACGTCGGCAATCGCTAACGCCATCTCGCGACCGAGTCCACGACTGCCGCCGGTGATGAAAAGTCGCTGGCCATCGAGGCGAAATCGGTCAAGCACGCTCATGCTTCCGGCTCCGGTGGTGAGACAAGAATTTCATCGAGAGGCTCGGTCGACAACGCCGGTTCCTCAACAAGTTCCGCAGGCTCAACCGAACTGGACTTTCGATAGACGAAAACCTCCATGTGCGAGAAGGACCAATGATGCTCTTGTTCCCAAACGTCGGGCATCACGAAGACCGCGTCTTCGGGAGCTCGCAAGACCAACCGAGCGTCCGGCGAACTGACGTCGTCGCGAGCAAGCTGCTTCAAGACGCGAAACAACTCCGATTCGGGCGACAGCTTCTCGACCATCACGAACGGAGGATCAAAGAACATCCAATCAAACGGCACGAACTTGGCCGAGTTCCCTTTCGGTCGGAACGAGCAGCGGAAGATATCCGCATTCCAACACATGCAGGCGGCTTGAGCCTCTTCGCCCAGCGACGCGACGTTCCGCTTGAGCAACTCGACGGCCTTCAAATCTTTTTCGAGGAACACGACGGTCGCCGCGCCGCGACTTAGCGCTTCGAGACCGATCGTTCCCGTTCCGGAAAAGATGTCGGCGACACGCTGTCCGACGAGCCGCTCCTCAATCCGTGTGAATAAGGACTCTTTGACGAAATCGGTAATCGGCCGAGTCGTCAGTCCGGGATTTGCCAACAATTTTCGTCGGCGAAATCGCCCTGCAATAATCCGCATCCGCTGCAGCCTTCCGCTCTATTTCTTCTCCGACTTCAAAGCCGGAATTCGTTTCGGCAACTTGCCCGCTTGGATCAGTTCGTAATGCCGCTGAATGAGGTCTTCGCCTTCTTCACCCAGCGTTTTGAATTTCTTTTGGGCCGGCTGCGGAGTGGGCCGATCTTCGGCGACCGGAGCAGCGGCAGCAGGCCGGGCTGGAGATTTCTCTCGCGGCACGATCGTCGTGTCTCCAGCAGCATCCTCGGCGTCTTCATCCGCCAGCCAATCCATAATGCTGTCGTCCGAAGCGGATTTCTTGGCGGGCGCAGAGTTGGCCGACTTCTTTCCGGCGAGCTGAAACGCGACCGGACCAACTCGCAAGATGTCGCCTGGCTGTAGTACCGCTTGCCCCTGAATCGCGACGTCGTTGATCAACACCCCATTGCGACTGCCGAGGTCATGAACGACGACCTGATCCGCTTCGCACATCAAGCGGCAGTGGCGACGACTCACTTCGGTCGTTGCCAGCCGAATCTGGCATGTCTCGTCCCGGCCAATGATGGCTTCGCCATCGGGAAGCGTCAGCCGCTTTCCTTGATGCTTGCCCGACAGAATGATGAGGATCGCCGCCATCGCAAACAGTGCTCACGACATTGTTCGAACCGAGGTGGTTCAAAGGGAACGAACCCAGCCTCACGACGCCGAATTGATACGTGCCTTTGCCACTATTCGTACCGCGGCACGATGAGCGGTTCGCCACAATCGGGGCATGTTAGCGTCCGTCCGCGATGCACGGGACTGACTTTGAATTTCTTTCCGCAGCGGCAATTGAATCGAATCCGCTTTTCGTCCTTGTGTCCGCCGAGATGCGTCCTTTCCCAAACACGCTGAGCAATCTCTTTTATTTCTGTCAGCAAATTGTCTGGCTCGGCAGGCTTCGTCAAATAGCCGTCGGCTCCGAGTCGCTCGGACAAAGACCGCGAGTCCTCCAACGAGATCGCCGACAACACCAATATGGGAACCGACTCGTCCGAGCGTTTCATGCGGTCGATTAACTCGAAACCGTTTTCTCCGGGCAGAATCAAATCGGTGATGACAAAGTCCGGCCGCCGCATGCGAAACGCCGAGTGAGCCTGTCCGCCGTCCTTCGCGACTTGAACGTGA
>JAYVQJ010001091.1:0-3894 GCA_043777235.1 Planctomycetia bacterium | reverse complement strand
ACGTCATCAACAGTGTTTGTGTCCGGCCGGGCTTCAGCGGAAACAATGACGTCCGCGCTTTTTCTAGACCCAGAACCTTTGGCCGGGCGTTTTCGCTCGTCTTCCTGTAGCGTCAAGCGGTAAAGCATTGCCGATTCGAGAATCGTTTGGACCATCGACCAATACTCTGGGCAACGATCCGCCTGACCTTGCTCGGTCACTTCTCGAAACCGCGGCGACACGAGAAATTGGCCGAGCATCTCGGACAGCCGATCACAAGAAAAGAGCCGCCATGTCAGTGGGTGCAGGCTCAAGACTTGGCCAGAAAAGACATCCGGAAGCACTTTGATTCGCGGTTGTTGAGGTTGCCAACGGATCGTGCTGCGCTGCCCGGATTGTGGGTCAATGATTGTTCGAGCGGCCTGCGTTGGAATCAGGATTTCGCTGTCACGGTACGGTTCAGCCGGTTGATTCTGGTAGTGCCAGAGACACAAGAGACGCCGGGAATACTCATCCAAGTCGTGATGCTCGACCAGCCAGGGAATCAACTGCCTCCAGAAGCTGGCATAACACAGAAAGAACGCCGACTTGGCCCGATACCCAAAGTAACCCACAAACTTTCGGACGAGAGGCGTGGTCTTTGACCTTCTCAGGTAGAACGCCATCCACGCTCGGATGTCTTGCAACCAGGTTTGCAATCCCTTGGAACCGTCCTTCTCAAGTCGCTGAAGTCCGACAGCAAGCCAATGGCCGAAAGCCGCCTCAAATCCCAGCTCTTCCACTTGTGTGAGGGGTTGATGCCCCAGGATTTGATCCAGTTCCTTGCGAATCACTTCACGATCGCGAGTCGCGCAAAGTTCTGCGAATCGATCTTGTTCGCCGAGTGGCAAAGGCGGACCACGCAGAATCGCTCCGCGCGAGGGAAAACTGTCCCGAACAACTTGTCGCAATGACTTGCTGTTGCAGAACTCGCGATAGGCGTAGGCCAATAGAAATGTGCATTGTTCGCTCGGATCGCCCTCCCAGCCTTGCTCCCGCATCACCAGCAGGCGAGACAGCATGATCGACTCAAAGTTGTGCTCCGCGTCATCGTTCTTGAGGGCACGAAGCTCGCTCGGCTGCATGGACCAATACTGAAGTTCTCCGGCCGGTCCCAAGTGTTGCGACTGCTTATGAACCACGAACGAGACTGGTTCTCCGCCGACCGTCATCGTGTCCTCGATTCGCATCCGGCTCTGTCGGCGAGTTCCTTTTCGTGACATCTCTTGCGATTCCTTTGATTGACGCCTCACGATCGCGGCGAAAACTTCTCGCGATCTTGGTTTTGTGCCCCGAACAAGAGGGGGCGCGGATGCCTCGCTGAAAACGGTTTTCTATTTCCCGTTCCAGCGAGAGCATCATGGAAGCCTTGGCGACGGATCGCCGCGCGGAGAGCTGCACTCCATCTTCGGAGTGGTGTTCCCGTTACGGCGACCGTCATCGGTTGACCCGCATTAAAGACTTTCCGCCGTCGATTACGCCACCAAAGCGAGTGCGGATCAATAGCAGACGGGACCATTTTGTGTTGCAGTGGTGGGATCCGACCGCGAAACGCAATTTGTGCGCGAGGGTGAACGGCGATCTGGTGGCGGCGATTTCGCGGGCAAGGGAGATTGAAAGCCGGCTGGAGAACTTTCGCTCGTCCGGAATCGGTCATCAAAAGCTGCGGCACCAGGAACTGGTCCCGGCCTTCATTGCCGACCTGCGTCAACGCGCGGATGCCGGAGAGATCGACTCGCGAACGGTCGTCCGGTACGAGTCCGCACTGACTCATTACTCGGCGTTCGTGGAACAACGAGTGATCGAAGCCACATTTCCGGCGGCCACGTTGGTCAATCGCGAGTTCGCGTTGAAGTTCTCGGCATTCTTAGCAGAACGCCGGATCTCGCCGAACGGGCATCCCAACACCACGACACGCAAAATGGCCTCGACCCGCTACGTCGAAGACGTTGCGCGAGCAATGTTCGCTTGGGCGTCCGATCCGGAACGTGGCCACCTGCTACCTTCCGACTTTCGGAACCCATTCCTTGGCCACCGTCGTCAAACGATGTCGGCAGCGCGCGACCCGTTCGGCGAACCGGACGTGACCATCGGCATGGCTGTCAAAGCCTTGTCGGTTTGCGACAGTTTCCAATTGCCGCTCTTCTCATTGCTGATCTGCTACGGACTGCGTGCGGCGGAACCCTGTTTCCTCTTCCGCGAGTTTCTGGTCGATGACTGGCTGCGAGTGCCCTGTCTGCCGGAGATCCACTATGTTCCGAAGGGACGCCGAGACAAACGGCTGCCGATCATCGAACCGATCGCGAACTTGTTGAAATCAGCCGACCCACAAACCGGCTTGCTGTTCGTCCGCCGTGAAGTCTTGGATGGCATCGTGAGGCCGCCGTTCTGGAAAGCCTCGTTGCGCGACCTGAAAGACGAATTCGATCTGCGCTGCCGCAAGCATGGCTCGGCTTCGTCTGCGGATCGACTTCGCATTCGTGATGGCCTGCTACGAGATGCCGGCGGTTTGCAATACGACCAGATCGAACACGAATTCCATCGGCTGACAACGCCGTTGAATTGGCCGGCGTCCGCGACCCTGAAAGACTTTCGGCACCTCTTCAGTACGCAGATGCAGAACGGCGGCCTGCCGGAGTATTACCGCCGCTACTTGATGGGCCATTCGCCGGGCCGGGCCGCGATCGTCAGTTACACCCATCTCAATGAATTGCGCGAACACTTTGAGTCGGCTGCCGAAAAGAAGCTGAAACCGATCATCGCCGCCATCCAGCAGCGGCAACTGGAATTGGCTCTCGGCCGGCCCTGACGACGATCACCAGGTCGGGTGGCTTCAACCGTGCGCGGACTCACCACCGGAGACGGCTAAGGACGCAAACAACGGTCCCTCGTGGATTGAACTTCGTTCGCCGCTCAGTTCGGCATCCACCGCGACGCGGGCGAGCTCAAACGCGTCGTGGATTTGTTTGAGGAATTCCGCTGGCTGTTCCAGGAGGTGATTGTCCAATTCGATTTCCAAATTGACGCTGGCACCGCGCGAGCTGAAACGTGGTTCGCCCTGCTTGCGGCTGAAGCCAATGTTGGCCTTGAGTGACATGACGATCCTTTCATGCGAAGAGAATTTGGATGGGCGATTTGTCGCCGCCAATCAATCCCGCCCCTTTCGGAAACGGCGGC
This sequence comes from Planctomycetia bacterium, assembly GCA_043777235.1. GTDB lineage: Bacteria > Planctomycetota > Planctomycetia > Planctomycetales > Planctomycetaceae > SXKJ01. The sequence continues at coordinate 699 of JAYVQJ010001091.1, read as the reverse complement.
GACGTGGCTGCAGAGACGGAGGCCGAGGGGCTGGGGTTGGGGGCGCTGGATAGTGATAGTCACCGTCGGTGCGAATATCGCCAGAGTAGAAGCCCGCCACGACAAAAATGATCGTGGCCAGGACGAACGCAGTGAAGGACTGAAACAGCCAGCCCATGACCAGGCCCAGCACTAACGCCTTGTTGAAATTGGCTTGATTCAGTTTGTGTCGAGCATTCATGCTCCAGACTCCTGAAATGAGAGAGCGGCGATCCGGCCAGTCGCCGAATCGTCGGATTGACCACGCTTCACGAAGCATCGCTGCCTTGTGAAGCGTGATTCATCAACCGTTGCGATGACCGAGTTGGTCACACTTCGAGCGTCTGAAGTTGCTTGAGCGACGCGAGGGTCGATTGCATCAGCTTTGACTGGCGGCGGTGACGTTTCAGCGAGGCGATCAAGTGGTTGATCTGCGAGAAGGCGTCGTGCAGCGCGGTCTTCGCCGTCTCGGCCTGTTGCAGGATGGCGTTGAATGTGCCGGGGCTTTCGTGCTCGCCGTTTTGCTTCGGTGGCGGCGAGGACGAACCGTTTGCCGGTGGCGGAGCCGAAGCGGCAAGCGTTTCGGCGATGCGATTGCGAGGCATGGCTGGGGGAGTCCTTTCGGTCGTTTGGTTCGCTCGACGAGGTGGCGGGACAGCCCGCGCAGGTCGATGCGAGGTT
>JAYVQJ010001090.1:0-3896 GCA_043777235.1 Planctomycetia bacterium | reverse complement strand
CCCGGTTTTTGCGGCACGAACCGGGGCTAGCGCCGCGCGGCTCATTTGTGCGATCCGTATGAGTTGCTTGTGTCTGCATCTTTGTAGCCGTCATCGCTCCGCGTGACGAGCCTTTCACGGATGACTCGCGAACGGTTCAGAAGCGCTCGATGCGTTTGCACGAAGGCTCATCACGCGGAGCGATGATGGCGACGTTGTCGCTCACCGATTCGGCCGGTACATGTGCGTGGCTTGGCCGAGGAAGGCTTCGGCGGCTTCCATGAGCGTCTCTGACAACGTCGGATGTGGGTGGATGCTGTCGGCGAGGTCTCTTGCGACGGCGGCGGTTTCGACGGCGAGGACGCCTTCGGAGATCAGTTCGCCTGCGCCGGCTCCGACGATGCCGACGCCGAGGATTCGTTCGGTTTTGTTGTCGATGATCAGTTTCGTCAGGCCCTCGGTGCGAGCGAGCGATTGAGCGCGGCCGCTGGCGGCCCAAGGGAACCGGATGACTTTCACGTCGCGTTCTTGAGCCTTGGCTTCGGTTTCGGTGAGGCCGCACCACGCGAGCTCCGGGTCGGTGAAGACGACGGCGGGGATCGCGATGTTGTCGAACTCGGCCGGTTCACCGATGAGGGCTTCGATCGCAATCTTCGCTTCACGCGTGGCTTTGTGAGCCAGCATCGGTTCGCCCGCGACGTCGCCGATCGCCAGGATGTTTTCGTCTGCGGTGCGGCAGCACTTGTCGATCTTGATGAAGCCCTTCTCGTCGATCTGCACCTGCGTGTTTTCGAGTCCAAGATTGCGACTGTTCGGCTTGCGGCCGACGGAGACGAGGACGCGGTCGAAGGTTTGCTTCGTGGGATGGGCTTCCAGCCCGTCGCCTTTTGATCTTTCACTGCTGCTGGCAGTTTCAGAAGAGACGGGCTGGAAGCCCATCCCACTCATCTCGACGACGATGCCGGCTTTGCTCGCGGTCAGGCTGAGCACTTTCGTGTTGACGTGAATCGCCTTGAACTGGCCTTCGAGCCGCTTCTGCAACGGCCGCACGAGGTCTCGGTCGGCGGCGGCGAGGATCACCGGCAACGCCTCGACCACCGTGACTTCGCTGCCGAGTGCGGCGTACACGCAGCCCAACTCCAGCCCGATGTAGCCGCCGCCGATGACCAGCAGCTTCTTCGGGATGTCCTCCAGCGCGAGTGCTCCGGTCGAGTCCATCACGCGCGGGTCGCCGATGGCGAAGATCGGCGGCATCGCCGGCTGCGATCCGGTCGCGATCACCGCTTTGTCGAACGTCAGTTGCTCGATCGAGCCGTCCGGCTTGGCGAGGTTCAGCGTGTTCGAGTTCGCGAACGTCGCGCGCGCCTGCACCAGCGTCACGCCGCGAGCCTTGCACAAGCTCTGAATGCCGCCGGTCAGTTGCCCGATGACGCCGTTCTTGAAGTTCCGCAGTTTTTCCAAATCAATCTTCGGACTCCCGAACGAGACCCCGTGATCCGCTGCCTCGCGAGCCTCATGGATCAACTTGGCGACGTGCAACAACGCCTTCGACGGAATGCACCCGCGCTGCAAGCAGACCCCGCCGGGGCTCTGTTCCTCATTGACGAGCACCACCTTCTTCCCATGATCCGCCGCCGCAAACGCCGCCGGATACCCGCCCGGCCCAGCACCAATCACCACAATTTCCGCGTGTGACATTTCGACTCCGCACTTTCCAACACATGTTGAAGGACTACTTGTGAGATGACTCGCGCGGAACCAACCCGAGTTGGACGCGTACGACAACTTCGACCGCTTCGAGATCAGCCGATGACAACTTACCGACGTAATTGAGACAGCGTTCTTTGCTCACTGTCGTGATCTGATCTGCCAGCGCTTTGTGACGGCGACCGCGCACCGAGATGACCACTTCGCTGGGATAGATTCGCGAAACGTTCGTCGTCAGCGGCACGACTTGCACGCGATTGAGAGATCGGTTGGATTCGTCGTTGCTGAGAATGACTCCCGGCCGTTCTTTGCCGATCTCGCCGCCGACCGAAGGTTCAAAGTCCATCCACCAAACGTCACCGCGTTTCATCGCGAATGTCTCCGATGCACGCCTCGGACCACGCCAACGCCTCGGCCTCGCGTTCCGTATCGGCCGCCATTAGGCGATATCCCTCAGCCAAGTTCTTTGAAACGATGTGCGGTTTCACAAGCGTTTGAATAAACCGGCTAATCTTCTGTCGCCCCACAACTTCATGGAGCCGGTTATAGACAACTTCGTCCAACGAAATCGTCAACCGCCGCTGCGGTTTCTTCGCTTTTTTGCGGGGAGTCTTAGTCGGCATGATCGTTCCTTGGTTTCCACGCGTTCGTAATCACGGTGTTCTTTTCCGCTGAACTTTACCGAGGTTCATCGGCCACGTCTCCGATCAATGCTTCACACCATTCTTTCGCTTCGGCCTCGCGAACTTTGTCAGCCGCCATCTCGCGGTACTGCTTGTCCAATTCCGCCTTGCTCACGACTGGTCGCACCCTTTGACCACTGCGCTGCAAACCGAATTTGTTTCCCAAATCACTTGGCTTTGGTCGTTTCATCGACAATCTCCGCGCCGTCGGCGATTGCCTCTTCAAAGAGGCTGTCGTCGAGCGGTTGATTGAGCGTCAGTTTCCGGACGAAGAGCGTTCGCTGGTCGGCGACGAAAATCTTTTTTCCGCCGTCGTGATCGTAGGTCAGACAGTTCTCCCGAAACGGCAGGAATCTTCCTTCGCCGAGATCACGAAAGTCGGAAAACCAGAACTCCTGCCAAGGGATAAATCGCTTTCCAATTTCGGAATACAATCGCTTGCCCCAGACAGCGCGGCGAGCGGGAGATAGGGCCGTCAGTTCTTGTTGCACAGCGTCCCAATCCTTATCGGAAGGGTTGGTGCCAAGTGACCTGCCAAGAAAGTCCTCGACGAGTTGTTGATGGATTGAGGCGAACATTGGGAGGTTGGCAAACGAGATGACTCCCAATTTGAAGCCGTACAACCGCCCGTCTTGAACGCCAACGTAATAACGATCTCTCCAGTCGCTATGTGTGTCGAGCAGCACATGGCAATCGACACCGTGAAACTCTTCGCGGTCGACTACCGCGAAATCAGATGCGGCAGGATAACGACTTTGTAAATGCTCGCGACTCATCGGATCGTCAACGCACCAATTCAGCAGCGGTTGATGACGCAGGTAGCCATACCAGTCCCAGAAGACGTCGGACGCTCTCGCGATATCACGTTGGAACAGGACGACATCCTCGTTGCTGTGAAAACCTTGTCGGTGACCAACAAGTCGTTTGCCATCCCACATTCGCAAGACGCGTTCCACGTCACGATTTGTTGCATCGCGCAAAAGCCACATCATCCGCAACCGTCGAGAATCGAAATCCAATTCCAAACGCAAATTCGTTTCAGGAAGCAGTTGAGTGAACTTCAGCGGATCTGGATGTTCCAAATCGGGAATTTCCCGTCGGATTCTTCGCAGAGAGTTCTCGATCCCCTCTGGCGTGCGCCGCTCTTCGATCCGCGCCAGCAAATGGAATGTTTTCAGCTTCCCGACCCAGGCGATGTCGTCCCGAACCTTCTGCATCAACGCCGGGCCATCCACGACATCGGCAGCCGTAACGCGAGGATTCAGCGCAAGCACGACGCTCGTCACGAGGACGCTTGTCATGACGGACTTCAGACCGATTGGTGCAGCGGCTCGAATCATGGGAGGTTGTCCTGCGAACTCACGCCTCCGCCAGCAAAGCAAAAAAATCGTTCAACAGGCTGCCGAGTTTGGCGACGAAGCGGGCTCCGTCGGCTCCGTTGATGACTCGGTGGTCGTAGCTGAGGGACAGCGGGAGCAGCAGGCGTTCGACGACCGCTCCGCCGTGGAGTTTCAGTTCGGTGCGGCT
>JAYVQJ010001089.1:0-3899 GCA_043777235.1 Planctomycetia bacterium | reverse complement strand
CTTCGCCGAAGTCGGCTATTCCCGACGTCGGCGACATCGGGCTACATTGAAAATAGGACACTACCTATCACTTTCCAGACATTCCGGTGAGCTGCGCGTTGGGCGTAAAGTTCGCTAAGGCCTGTTTGAGTCGATCAATCTCGCGTTCGAGCAGTACGTAGGCTTCATTCGCGTCGGCCAGTTCCTCGTCCCGTCCCATGAACTCCACTCGTGTTGCCGCTGCCACGGCGGGTGCCGCGACAAAGCACGACGCGGAGCCCTTGATTGAGTGTGCGAGACGCCGCACCTTGACAGTGTCTCCGTGTGTAATGGCTTGTCTCAGAGCCGGCAATAGTTTGTCGGTCTCCTGGAAAAACAACACGACCATTTGTCGCAACAAATCTTCGCGTCCGGCAACTCGGTCCACGGCGGCGTTCCAGTCCATGATTGATTCTGTAACGGAATCGGTTGTCGCGATTTCGTGCGATTCTCCTGCATGACCACGTTCGGTGGCGGGGATGCCCTCGACCGTTTCAAACAGAGATTTGGAGTGAATCGGTTTCGTGAGATAGCCATCCATTCCAGCCTTCAAGCAGCGTTCGCGGTCCCCTTTCATGGCATGCGCGGTCATGGCCACGATGGGGATGTGCTTGCCGGAAGTTTGCTCGATAAGGCGAATCGCCTTGGTCGCCTCGAACCCGTCCATATCGGGCATCTGCACATCCATCAGGACCAGATCAAACACATCATGCTCGACAGCCGCCACCGCTTCACGACCGTTGTTCACAACCACCACACGATGGCCGCGCCCTTCCAGGAGTTCGCGCGCGACTTGCTGATTCACTAACCCGTCTTCCGCGAGCAACACACGCCTCGGCCGCCGAGCCTCGGCCATTTGCGTTGAAGTCAGGCCGGCCGAAAGACCCGGCGCATCCGTCTGGCTCATGACTTGCAGTATGGTCTCGCGCAAATCGGATTGCCGAACCGGCTTGATGAGATAGCGCGCGACACCCATCTCGTGGCAGCGTTCCGAATTTTCCGTCTGTCCCGCCGAAGAAAGCATGATGAGCGGACAATCCAGCAACTTCAGGTCTTGCCGGACTCGTTTCGCAACTTCAAAGCCATCCATATCCGGCATCATCACGTCGAGGAGCACCAACCGGAACGGCTCGTTGCGCCGTGCGGCCTCATTCATCTTCACCAACGCATCGAGTCCATCGACCGCCAGACTGGGCTGCATCCCCCAATTCGTGAGCGTGTCTTCAAGAATGCGACGATTGGTGCGATTGTCATCAACCACCAGCACCGGCATCCCTGCTAAGCCTTCGAGCTTCATCCACGTGTGTGCCGGTGCGTCCTTCGAGATGCCAAAACGAACTGTGAAGTGGAACTCACTTCCCTTATCGGCCTCGCTCTCAACCCAAAGATTTCCCTCCATCAATTTGATCAATTGCATCGAGATCGTGAGCCCTAAGCCGGTGCCGCCGTACCGACGTGTGGTTGAGCTATCTGCCTGACTGAAGGCTTCAAAGATCTGCTTCTGCTTCTCGACAGGAATCCCAATGCCGGTGTCGCTGACGACGAAGTGCAAATCGACATACGACGCTTCGAGCGTATCGACCGTGACCACGACGACGATTTCACCGTGCTCAGTGAATTTGAGCGCATTGCCAACCAAATTGATGATGACTTGCCGAAGTCGACCGGGATCGCCAATGAGATTGTCGGGTACATCCGGAGGAATCAGATACGTCAGCTCGACTCCCTTTTCGGCGGCTCGCAACCCAAACGTGTGCATCGCGTCGCCCAAGCTGTCGCGCAACGGGAAGTCGATCGTCTCCAACTCCAGCTTCCCGGCTTCCACTTTCGAGAAGTCGAGAATGTCATTGAGCAACCGCAGCAACGAGTCGGCCGATTGCAGGACGATGTTCAAATACTCTTTCTGCTGATGCGTCAGAGCCGTTTGCAGCGCCAACTCGGCCATGCCCATGATGCCGTTCATGGGAGTGCGGATTTCATGGCTCATATTGGCAAGGAAATCACTCTTCGCTCGATTGGCCTTCTCGGCAGCATCTTTCGCGACACGCAGTTCATCTTCCGATCGGCGTAGCTCGGCGGCGGTTCGTTCCAATTCGTCGTTAGACACAGCCAGTTCACGCGCGCGGGCTTCGGCCGCAGCGGTCCGTTCGGCCACACGCTGTTCCAACGTCTCGTTCAATTGCCGAAGTTCGGCAAAGCCTTCGGCATTCTCAAGAGCCGCGCCTGCAATCGTGGCGATGAACTCCGCGAGACGCTCTTCATCTTTGCCGAACAAGCCGCTCACTTGGCGATGATCCACGTAGAAGCACCCCGCAGGCTTGCCTCGCACGAATACAGGAGCACACAGAGCCGAACGGACACCGGCAAGCAATGCTCCTTCCTCGACCGCCTGCCCTTCCGCAAAGACGATGACCTCACCCTGGGTCAGAGCGCGATCCGCCATCGCACGGCTGTATTCCGCTTCGACTTCTCCGGAGACCATCGTGAGATCTTCACCGGCATCGTCCCCCTGGAGCTGCAGCAACAGACAACGTTCCCCGCGCAACAGCCGGAACGCCGCTTCTCGCACTTCCTTGAAGATCGCCTTGCGAGTCAACGCCGAGGCAATCCGCCGGCCCGCATCGAGCACGGTGTCGAACCGATCGACCAAAGACAGCGTGGCGGTCTTCTGCGGTTCGGCTTTCGCTGAATGCGCGTCGTCGAGCGCAAAGTCGGCCCCCAACGAGCGCAGCGTTTGACGGGCAGTCGCCGCATCTTCCAGAGCGTTGGTCCAACCGACCTCCATGCCGACTCGACCACGAGCCAGCAGCGTCTGAGCGTGTTCAAACCGCGCCCCCTGCCGCTCCGCGACGTCCAAGCTTTCATCCAAGTATTGTCGCGCCTTGCGAATCGAACCTCGCATTGCGGCGATGAGCCCGGCTTCACGAAGAGCATGCGGCAAATCGTTTTGAAACGTTCGGGCGATCCGCACGGCTTTACGGGCGATCTTACTTGCTCTCTTAAGCAACTGTATCCGACGTTGCGGCACCCAATCGGACGTCTTCTCGACTTGTCGACGCAGTGCCGAGGCAATCCACGAGCGGATCGGAAGTACATAAGCATTTTTGACGCCCGCCTTTTCTGTCCGTTGGAGTGCATTCTCAAAGGTAACCACAGCCTCTTCATCGCGATCAAGCATGAATAGTCGCACGCCCTCGGCAATCATTACTTGAGCGGTCACCTGAACGTCAGCCCGCTCGCGCAACAGTTCGGTTTGAAGGGTCTTAGTTGGCACCTTTCCGCCGGTTGCCTGAGCCCAGACATCCAAACTAAATCCAGAGGCTTGGACGTCATGAAGCTCCACACCGGATGTGTGAATCGTCTCGGCCAACTCCGCACAAGCCGCATGATTGCCCAGTCGAAACAAACTGTACGCCGTATGAACACGGGCAACATTCACCTCCCAGAGATCGCCCGCTCGCTCAAGCACGCGAACAGCTTCCCGGGACTTTTCAATGCACTCCTCAAATCGTGAAGCCGCATAAAGAACGACGCCATGAAAATTCAGGGCCTGACCCTGTCCCCACATATCACCCAATGACTTAGAAATTGCGAACGACTTCTCGGCATAAGCGACGCCTCGCTCAAACAAGGCCACTAAACTCATGACTGGAGCATGGATCGAATAGGCCTGAGCCAATTCCGATGTCGGAGGATATCGTTCGGCCAAATTCATGCCGCGTAAGTGAGTCCAAAGGCAAGGAATTTGCCCGCGACCAAACCAATAGGCGTAAGTCAACCGATTATGCAGCCGAATAATCAGGAGCTGTTTGTTCGCATCGGACAACTTCGAACGACCCACGAAGAGAGCCGGAAACAACGTGTGGAGCACTTGGATAAAG
>JAYVQJ010001088.1:0-3900 GCA_043777235.1 Planctomycetia bacterium | reverse complement strand
TTGTTCGCGCAGCGAGCTACCCTGGGTTGGAGACCGCAATGACCCTCGTACCCCGAAGGGGTTCCGTCTTCGAGAATCCTCGACGGACGCAACCCTTTTAGGGTAAATCGGACTCATCCTCCTCAACCCAGGGTAGCTCGCTTCGCGAGCAACCCTGGGCTATGTGACGCAATCCCTTCGGGATAAAGACGCTTCGGTTTCGATCAAACTTGGAACTACTGAAACTGTTTCAACGAATGGTGACGAAATCGTTGTGGTTCAAGAGTGCTCGCACGAGGCTCTCCCGGCTGCGAGCGTCGGTGGGGTTCGTCAAGAACTGCGAACATGCGGCGATTTCGGATGCGGTCGGTTGGCGAGACAAGATTCGTTCAAAGGCGGCGGAGACGAATCGTTCGGCCGTTGGCTCAGTGATGGACTCCGCGATGGTTGTACTGAGGCGATGCACGAACTCGCTATTAGTCAGAGCCAGCGCCTGCTGCGGGATGATGCTGCGACTGCGGCGGTAGCATTCGAGCGGCTCCGGAGCGTCGAATAGTTCCCCCATCGAACTCTTACCACCTTGTTCGGGGAAGACCGAGTAGTACAAGCTGCGCCGGAACGTCGTCAGAGCGTCGCTGTTCTCCAATTCTTGGCCGCCGATTTTCGGATCGAGTTTGCCAGCAACAGCGAGCAAGCTGTCGCGCACGACCTCGGCCTCCATTCGGCCGGAGTTCATTCGCCAGAGGAGTTTGTTCTCCAGATCGGCTTCGTAGGATGGGCTTCCAGCCCGTCCTCGATCGACGGCATGAGACGGGCTGGAAGCCCATCCTACGGAAGACGCTCGCCGATACACACCGCTCGTCACGATCAGCCGATGCAGGTGCTTCATGCTCCAGCCAGAGTCCATCAACTCCACCGCGAGCCAATCGAGCAGTTCGGGATGCGTCGGTTTCGCTGCGTTGCGGCCGAAGTCAGTCACGCTGGCGACGAGCGGCTGATGAAAATGCCTCGACCAGATGTGATTGACGGCGACTCGCGCGGTGAGCGGGTTGTCGCGGCCGGTCATCCAATCGGCGAGAGCTTTGCGGCGGCCGGTGCTGGTCTTCGGGTACGAGCGGCTGAGCGGCGAGTACGTTTCGGAAACGGCGTCAACTGCGGCGATGCGACTCGTTTCGAGGACCGGTCGCGCGGCGGCAAGTGCCTTTGTGGCGGCATCGAGTTCTTTGGCGCGGTTCGTGTCGGTCGTTGGCTTCGTCTCGGCGACGGCCAGCGCGTTCTCTTGAGCGAGCACGTTAGCTTCGGCCTTGCGGAACGCGGCTTCTCGGTCCAGGCGGCTGGCGGTGCGAGCAAGATTCGCGACATCGGCACTTGGAGTTTCGCCGTACTTCGCGCGATCCGCGGCCATGCGGGCTTCGAGGCTTGCGAGTTCCACGCGAGCGGCGTTGAGTTTGGCTTCGGCCGCACGAAGCGGCAGCGTGGCGGCTTCGACGGTGCGGCGAGCGGCGAGTGCTTTCTGCCAGAAGTCTCGCAGCGATTCGTTGCCCGCTGTTGTCGAGACGACGGATGACCCTGGTGCGACGCTGAATGACGAAGCTGCCCAACCGTCGGTGCCAGCAACGTCGCGATCGGCGGAGTACGTTGGCGATTCAAAATCGAATGACGCCAATCGTGCCGGCGCGGTCTCGGTCGCAGCCGGTCCAATCAGCGTCACGTCGTCTAGCACGACAACACACCCGGTGCGTGCATCGAACGAGATCGCCTTCGTCGCATCGCCGATGGGGTTCCAGCCGTTGAGCGCCATCGGCACCGCATCGACCAGCACCTTGTCGTCGGACAGTGAGCGAACGGTCAGCAAACAACGATCGGCTTTCGTCTCCAGCTTCAGCGAAGCGGCGAACCGTTTTTGCCCAGCGGCGAAGTCGTAGCGGCCGGCCTCGAACTCCGTGAACGTTCCCGGTTGGTACGCGAGGATGCGTCCCTTCTCGAACGCGACGAAGCCGGCGGTCAGACCTTTGACGACATCCTTCGCGAACTGAAAATTGAAGTGCGCGTCGTTGAGAATCAGCAACTGAAAGCTCAGCGTCGAACCGTCGTCGAGCGATTTGAGTTGCTGCAATCCGTTCTGAATGATGCGGCGTCCGCTGGTTGCATCGAAGAGCAACGACTGCTTCCCAGCGAGTGCCCCGGGCCGCGCGGCTTGTTCCGCATCCTTCACTGCCGCGTTGTAGGCCGCTTCGGCTTGAGCCAGTTGATCGCGAACGGTTTGCGAGGCTTCGGTCTTCGGAACGCTCGTGAGTTGTGACTCGGCCGCCGCGATCGCCGCGCGAATTTCCGTCAGCAACGATTCCTGCAACGCCGGTTGCAGTCCCGGATAAAACGCTCGCGGCGGCAAGTTGATCGGCGCGATCTGCGGCGGCGATTCGGCGAGGAACGCGGGGACTCCGGGTGGCATCGAGCCGCGTTCTTTCACGCGGTTGCGTTCGTCGCCGCCGGTGTAGAACCACGTCGGAGCGTCGGGCGTTTTGTCGAGGATGCGAACCGCTCCGAGCCGCTGAATGATGCGGAGCTTGCCGTAATCGTATTCCTGAAACGGTCCCGGATCGGCTTCGCCGGGCACTCGGTCTTGCCGGATGCTGATCGGCTCGAAGAACGCTCGCAAACGAAAATAGTCGTCCTGCGAAATCGGGTCGTACTTGTGATCGTGGCAGTGAGCACAGTTGAACGTCAGACCGAGAAACGCCTTGCCGGTGTGCTCGACCGTGTTCCGCATCCAGTCGTTCGGATTGAGCGCGTACCAGTTGCGAATCAAGTACCCGGTGGCGACTCCTGCGTCGTCGTCTTCGGGACAGACTTCATCGGCCGCGAGCATCTCGCGAATCATCCGGTCGTAACCGTGATCGGCATTGAGCGACCGCACGATCCAATCTCGCCACCGCCAAATCTGCGGAGCGCTGTTCCAAACATCGGGCACATGCCGGCGGCCATACCAATCGCTGTACCGCCAGAGATCCATCCAATGCCGAGCCCACCGCTCGCCGTATCGCGGATCGCGCAGCAGTCGATCAACCACTGCCTCGTAGGCCGTCGGCGATTCATCAGCAAGAAACGCGAGCAACTCCTCACGAGTCGGTGGCAGTCCAATCAAGTCGAGATAAACCCGCCGTAGCAACACAGGCTTCTCGGTCGGCGGCCTTGGTAACAGACCGTGCTCGTCAAGCTTCGCGGCGATGAACGCATCGACTTGGCTTAGGATTTCAAATTTCAAATTTGAGATTTCAGATTTGAAATCTGAAATGTCCGGAACCGTTGGCCGCATCGGCTTCTTGAACGCCCAGTGTTCGCGCGGGTCTTGCTCCGGCTGTTCGTTCTCCGGCGACGGAGCACCTTGCTCGATCCAGGCTTTGATCCGTGCAATCTGTTCCGCAGTCAGCGGCTTGCCTTCGGCTGGCATCCGTTGTTCGGGGTCTTGTGAGGTGATCCGGCTGAGCAGCAAACTGGCGTCCGCTTTGCCCGCGACGACCGCCGGTCCACCTTCGCCTCCTCGTCGCATCAACGCCGCGGTATCGAGCCGCAAGCCTGCCTTCTGCTTCAACGCCCCATGACACGCGAAGCACCGCTCTTTGAGGATTAGTTTGATGTCGCGCGCGTAATCAACAACAGGTTCGTCCGCGATCGCTTGTGAAGCGAACGCCAGTGCGAGCAGCAATGTCAGGCCGACCTTCATACTTCCGGTCTCCAAGACGAGGATGCCTCATCGTAGTCGAGTCACTCCGTGACTCGAAGGTTCCGGTCACGGAGTGACCGGTCTACTTTGGGATGCCAACTCGCCAGTCGATACCGCCATCCGACTTTGCTCATGCTGATGAAGAGAGCCACGAGTCGCCAGTCTGCGCGGGCTCGTTCATCGCTTCGGTCGGTTGG
>JAYVQJ010001087.1:0-3907 GCA_043777235.1 Planctomycetia bacterium | reverse complement strand
TCGGATCGGTGTTCTTGGCGATCGGAGCCGGCTTTGGATGGTTTTCCTGGTCCCTGCTCACGGTGGCTCAGCGGGCGGAGGGGACTGTCATCCGCATGGTGCCCAATCAGGCCCAAGCAAACAATCGTGGCAAAGTCGCACCTGTTGTCGAGTTTCACATCGGGGGCGAACGCCATGAGTTTCAGTCGTGGCTATCAACCTCGCCGCCGCAATTTGACGTCGGTCAGAAAGTCACCGTCCTGTACGACCCGCGAGACCCACAGCACGCGAGAATCGAATCCTTTGTGACCCTGTGGCTCTTCCCGACGATCTTCGGTGGCATCGGCGCAATGATGTCTCTGGTGGCCACCGTCATCTTCGGCGTGTCTTGGTTTCGCAAGCCGGCCGCTACCTTCTCGGCGGCGGCGGCTGGCTCGGACTCCGTGAACTTCCTCGCTGAAAGGGCAGAGACATGACTCGCGCTGCGCTTGTCTGGATTTTGTGTCTGGGATTGGCGTTGTGGACTCAGAGCCTCTTGGCCGCCGACAGTCTCGCCGGCAAGCGGCCGAACATTGTCTTCGTGCTGACCGACGATCAGGGCTACGGCGATCTGTCGTGTCACGGCAATCCGATCTTGAAGACGCCGAACATCGACCGGCTGCATCGCGAAGGAGTCCGCTTCACGGACTTTATGGTCAGCCCGACGTGCTCGCCGACGCGGTCCGCGTTGATGACTGGACGGCATGAGTTCCGCAACGGAGTCACGCACACGATCAACGAGCGCGAGCGGCTGACGTTAGGCGCGACGACGCTCGCTCAAGTCTTGAAGTCCGCCGGCTACGCGACCGGCATCTTCGGCAAATGGCATCTCGGTGACGAACCGGATCACTGGCCGAGCCGCCGCGGGTTCGACGAGATGTTCATTCACGGAGCCGGCGGCATCGGCCAGTCGTATCCCGGAAGCTGCGGCGACGCGCCGGGCAACACTTATTTCAATCCCGCGATCCTGCACAACGGAAAGTTCGAGAAGACTAACGGCTATTGCACCGACGTCTTCTTCTCTCAGGCGCTGAAGTGGATCGAAGCGACGAAAGGCAAGCAACCGTTCTACGCACACATCGCCACGAACGCGCCACATGGTCCGTTGCAAGTACGCCCGGAAGATGAGGCGCGTTACGCCGACAAAGTCCCGGACAAAGATGTGGCGAAGTTCTTCGGGATGATCGCCAACATCGACGACAACGTCGGCAAGCTGCTCGCGAAGCTCAGCGAATGGGGCCTCGAACGGGACACGCTGATCATCTTCATGAACGACAACGGCGGCACCGTCGGCGTGAAAGTTTACAACGCTGGAATGCGCGGACAGAAAGTGACCCCCTGGATTGGCGGCACGCGAGCAAGCTCTTTGTGGCGCTGGCCGGGGACGCTCAATCCGGCCGATTGTGATCGGCTCGCGGCGCATATCGACTTCTTTCCCACGCTGGCAGAACTCGCCGGGGCCAAGTTGTCCGACGACGTGAAGAAACAAGTCGAAGGACGCAGCCTCGTCTCGCTGTTGTCGAATCCTCAATCCAATTGGGCCGATCGCACGCTCTTCACACACGTCGGTCGCTGGCCGGTCGGAGCCGATCGTTCGAAGTTCAAATACGCGATGTGCAGCGTCCGTAATTCGCAGTACCAATTGGTGACGGCATCGAAAGGGGAGACAAAGAATTGGCAGCTCTTCGATCTGAAGTCCGACCCCGGCGAGAAGACGGACATCGCCGACAAGCATCCCGACGTCGTGAAGCAACTCGATGCCGAATACGATCGCTGGTGGGAGTCGGTGCAACCGCAACTCGTCAATGAAGAGGCGGTCCCGCCGGCCGAGAATCCGTTCAAAACATTGTTCAATCAACAGTTCGCCCAAAGTAGGTTGGGCACTCTTGCCCGACCGTCCGACGGAACCGCAGAGACGGGCAAGAGTGCCCGTCCTACGGAGCAACCCGCAAAGAAAACCGCCGCCAAGAAGACGCAGCCTTCACTAGAAAAAATCGCCGACGTTCCCGGCCTGCCGCGCGTGCTGTTGATCGGCGATTCGATCTCGATGGGCTACACGCTGCCGGTTCGCAAGCTGCTCGCCGGAAAAGCGAATTTGCATCGCATTCCGGTCAACGGCGGGCCGACGACGAATGGCTTGGCGAATCTCAAGAAGTGGCTCGGCGACGGCAAGTGGGACGTCATCCATTTCAACTGGGGCCTGCACGACATGAAGCTGATCGACGGCAAGCATCAAGTCTCCATCGACGACTACGAGAAGAATCTGCGCGAACTCGTCACGCAGTTGAAAATCACGAACGCGAAGTTGATTTGGTCCTCGACGACACCGGTTCCGGACGGAGCACGCGACCGCATCGGCGATGACGGTCCCAAGTACAACACCGTCGCGAAGATGATCATGGACGAATTCCAAGTGCCGATCGACGACCTCTACGAGTTCTCGTTGCCGCAGCTCGACGAGATCCAGCTCAAAGAAAACGTCCACTTCTCACCGAAAGGTTCCGAAGTCCTGGCTCAGCAAGTCGTGAAGTCGATCGAACAACATCTGCCGCAGAAATAGCTTCGATCCGCAGCGCATCCCTCAGTCCGTCCCATTCCTCTGGTTCCATTCGTCTGCCAATCAACAGGAACGTCGCCCCCGTCTGGGGCAATACCAATCACGGCGGCGGCAACAACACAAATCCGAATCAGCCGAACAGAAAGAAAAAGAACGAAGCATTCGCGTCGCCTTCACCCGCGCGTTTGACTGTTTGTTAATAAACGGTGTGTGACGACACTTTGCCAAAAGAGGTCGCGTCCGAGGCATCGTTCTCCTGAGCAGCGAGCCTGTCACATCTTTGGCGGCTCGGCTAATTTGCCCTCGTCATTGCAGTGACGCACTCTGTGAGCCGGCGTCGCTGATGACGTGAGACGTTCATCGGAAAAGGAAAGTTCATGTCGCGATGTTTGGTGACGGGTGGGGCGGGATTCATCGGCAGTCATTTGACGGAGGAGTTGCTGAAGGCGGGGCATCACGTCACGGTGCTCGACAACTTGTCGACGGGGCGTGCCGAAAATCTGAAGGGCTTGGAAGGGCATCCGCGGTTGGTGGTTCGCACCGGCTCGATCACCGATCAACTGCTGGTGGCGGAAGTCGTCCGTGATGCGGAAGTCATTTATCACCTCGCTGCCGCAGTGGGAGTCAAACTGGTCGCCGACGATCCGGTGCGGACCATCGAAACGAACATCTATCCGACAGACATGCTGTTGCAGTTGGCGGTGCAAGGGGGCGGTAAAGCCTTCTTTCTGGCATCAACCAGCGAGGTGTACGGCAAGAATCCCAAGGAGCAGTGGACCGAAGAAGACGATCTGCAACTGGGGCCGACGTCTCGTCCGCGCTGGGCCTATGGTTGCTCGAAGGCCATCGACGAGTTCCTCGCATTGGCGTACCACCGCAAACACGGATTGCCGGTCGTGATCGGCCGGTTCTTCAATGTTGTCGGGCCGCGACAAGTCGGACACTATGGCATGGTGATCCCAAGGTTTGTCGATCAAGCGCTGCGTGGTGGGCCGGTCGTGGTCTATGACGACGGCGGCCAAGTGCGTTGCTTCGCGCATGTTCGAGAAGTGGTCGCGTCGATTATGCGCTTGATGGAGACGCCGGCGGCTCAGGGGAAAGTCTTCAACATCGGTAGCGACCGGCCCTGGTCGATTCGGCAACTCGCCGAGGCGGTGATTGCCAAAGTCGATCCCGCGATTCGCATCGAGCATCTGCCGTACAGCAAAGCCTATGGAGATGACTTCGAAGACGTGCGCCGACGCGTCCCGGATGTCAGCCGCTTGAAGAACACGATCGGGTCGTCGCCGCAACTGGGATTGGAATCGATCCTAGATGACATCATCGCCTGGA
>JAYVQJ010001086.1:0-3909 GCA_043777235.1 Planctomycetia bacterium | reverse complement strand
AGCGTGTGAGCATTCTCGACCCACACCTCTTCAATCCGATGCAACGCACACCGCCGCTCGCAATACAGCAAGTCGTTCAAGCTGCGCAGCGGGAGGTAGTCGTCTTCGGGCGAACCGAGTTCAGACATCGCCGGCCTTCTTCTTTCCGATTCGTTTGTTGGATTTCGCTTCCAAGCGTTTGATGCTCTCGGCGGTGGGCAGGTTTTCCGGCATCGTGCCGCCGAGGTCTTTGATCGTCTGCCGCACCTTCGCGCCAACGTCGCGATGAACTTTGTTGGCCTGAGCCTTTCCCTGAACCTGATCGCGCCGCAACTTGTCTTCGGCCTGAGTGGCACGAAACAGATTCGCGGCCAGTTCGGTACTGCCCATGTGGTCGAGAATCTGCTGTCCCTTTTTCAGACCTTTCTTGCGGTGGATATCCTGCGTTCCCAGCCCACCGTACAGACCTTGATAACCGTGGTTCTGAAAGATGGCGTAATCCATTGGAGCCACAACACCCGCCTTCTTCGCCGCGCCCGCCAGCTTGACGTTGTGCAACTTCATCTCCTCGCGCAACAACAACCGCCGTTCGGCCTCCGACGCCTCGTCCGACAATTCCTGCCGACGAGTTTGGATCGCGAAATACGTCTGACCTAGCGCCACGATCTCTTTGCTCGGTTCAGCGTTCTGAATTACCAAATAGCAGGCGTAGCGAGACAGTAGCTTGACCGAAACTTCGCGCTGTCCTCCCTTTCCGATCTCGATCATTTCGGTGACGTCAACGAAATGATCCTCGACCCGCTGCGCGCTGTTGAAACAAGCCATCCGAGCCTTCTGCACGACCTGCTCAAAGTTGCGGTAGTCGGTGTACCCCAACACCCGCGCGAAATCGCGGCTCGACCAATACTCATTCCCCGCCGCATTGACCCGCCGAATCGCCTCAAACGGCGAGTGGTGACCTGCGGGAACCATCAACGATTTGTCGTCGGACATGGTTCGTCGTTCTCCTCATCAAGTTTTCGATCCCAAGAATTTCGTTCGTCTCGCAAGTGTCGCTCGTACTCTTCCCAAGTCGCAAACGCACGCGGCCCCTCGGGCAGCGAGTCGATGAATGACAGCAGGTCGTTTGGTGGAACAGGCAACGGTCGGTCGTCGGGCATTGGACGCTCCTAAATGACCTGCTCGAAGTTCCGGTAATCGGAGTAGCCCAACACCCGCGCCAGATCGCGACTCGACCAAAACTCATTTCCCACCGCATTCGTCCGCCGAATCGCTTCAAACGGCGAGTGATGACCGGAAGGAACCATCAAGGATTTGTCGTCGGACATGGCTCTTCGTTCTCCTCATGAGGTTCGCGGTCCCAAGAGTCGCGCTGTTCGTCCAAGTGCTTCTCGTACTCTTCCCAAGTCGCAAACGCACGCGGACCTTCGGGCAGCGAGTCGATGAACGACAGGATGTCTTTCGGTTGGGCGGGCGATGGGGGGGGCGTCTGACATTGCTAGGTTCCAATTTGATGAATCCGGCGCAGTGCGCCCTCGGCCATCTCACGGGCTCGTCGATCTTGCGTGATCAACCCACAAACCGATGCAGAGTCACGCCCGATGGAACGGCGCTGTCGCTGATCGTGAGCTTCGACCTGTAATCGGCAAAGCAGCGAGGTGCGGCGTCCGATCCAAGCGGTTCGGTCTTAATGAGGTCGAACAATTCGTGAGCCGGGGCGTTGCCGAGCATCGACGAGTGCTCGAAGACGTACAGCCCGCGAGTACACATCAGACCGCGACTGGCCGAGCGGTCGATCTCCCACATCAGCCCCTTGAGCGACTGCCACAACAGTTCGAGGTCATCGGCCGAGAAGCCGGTCGCCTTGGCGAGGTACGGATTCACGAAACCAGAGCAGCGATAGAGGCCATAGGGGACCGTGTTCTTGCGACCCATCGTGCCAGTGACAGAGCCAGACTGCTGGACTTGGTTCTTGGCTTCATCCTCGGTCGTGACCGATTTCCGCGTGATGGAAAACTCTAAGGGCACGATCGCATCAATCGAACGCGCGAACGTGATTTGGACCGGACCGCGCACCTGCCCGCAATTCACTCCCGTCGTCATTACGGCTCCGAACGCGCGAATGTCGTAGAAGTTGCCACACATCCATTGGCGAGCCGCAGTCGTCTTGTCGGACTCAGCCTTCGGGTCTTTGGTCTTGTCCTCTGACTTGGCTTTCTTCTTGTCGCCGCTGCCCAAGCCGAGAGCGTCATACGCTCGTTGATGTTGAAGATTGAGCACGCGATTTTCATAGGCGGCGTCTTGAGTCTGAAAGTAAAGCTCACACCCCGAACGGCCATCGGCGAGCAGTGAGATCGCATTGCGAATCTTCCGTTTGAGGCAGACGTCGGTGACGAGACCTTGCAGTGATTGCGGGTCGATGCGCGGCAGGTTGCCGGCATCGGGGTCGCCGTTCGGATTGCCGTCAGCAACATCGAAGAGCAGCACGAAGTCGTAACGATGTTCAATGGGATTGGCAGCGGTCGTGGTGGTCATGGATCAAATCTCCTGAAGGTTAAAACGGAATCTCGGAATTTGGTGAGCCGGGCGGCGTCAGCCCCCGGACATGCGGCGATGGCAAATAAGAGTCCGGGGCCTTACGGCCTCCGGCTCGCCATTACGTTGTTGTTGTTGCGGCTTCTCTCTCGGCCTTGGCCGCCTGCCGTTCGGCGATCTCTTCAAAGCGGCGAGCTTTCTGGTGGTAGTAGCCAAGGGCAAAGCGGCCTTGATCGTGCAATGAGAGTTTTCCTTTCGGCGGTGCGATGAGCAGTCCCGACACTTCGGTGAGCAACTTGTCGAGACTCACAAACACGCGATGTTTCTCGCCTCCGCGCAGCTTCCGCAGATGGTTTTGGGTATTTGAATAGAGCCGGCCGAGCAGCATCGCCGGTGCAGCGCTGAACGTGCCGAAGAACTTGTCGGTCACATTGGAGTTCACGTCGCCCAAGGCCGCGTACTGAATCTGCTCGAACACGGCGAGCAGTCGGCCGCAGACATAAGCCGGATGGTTGTCGTCGGGGTTGAGGGTTTCGGTCACGAGAATGTTCCTCCGCAAAAGAGCCAGTTTGATGAGTGCCATGCGGGGCGTGCGAAAACCTGTGCTGCCTTCGGCCCGCAAACGACGGAGGCAAGCAGCCAGAATCGAATCTGAAATCGGGCCGTCATGAATGGCGGCGTGAACGAGGCGGGACGGCGTGTCCGGCGCGACTTGATCCATGTCGAACGCCGTGCTGACGGCCAGCAGCCACAGCGGAATCGTGCTCGTCGGTTGGCCCGCGCCGTCCTTGGACGAGTCCGCGATTCGCAGGTCTTGAAACCACTTCGCGAGGTTTTGTTTCAGCATCGGCAACGGTGTTTCGAGATAGTCGCGCACAACGACTCGCGCCGAATTGCCCGACACGCCGAGCATGTAGAACTGGTTCTCGTCTTCCATCGCTGAAGACTCGTGACCGGAATGCAGTGCCTTGAGCGTCGCATCCACTTCATCCGTCGAAGGGCCGAAGATCGAGTCGAAGCCGGAATCGACCGGCTCGCGCGTCCAGAACAAGAACATCACATTGCCGACTCGCTGAGCCGTGCGGCGATGTCGTTCCAGACTGCTGGGCAATTCGTTGGCGATCAGCGCGTTGAGTGCTCGCGTGAAACCGTCCACGCCACGTTGCGAAACCATGCCGCTGACGGCCCCGTCGAGGTTGTAACTTTCGGCCGACGTGAGGCCCGTCACGAGGTACGTTTCCGCTCGGCCGCCGACCGGGATCAGTCCGCTGATCTTCGACTTGATCGACGGTGCGATCGCGGTCACTTCTTCCGTCAGTTGACAGAGACCACGAAACAAACCGGCTTGCTGAGTTTCCAAGTCGGCGGCATAGAACGCTCGCCACCATGCCAGCA
>JAYVQJ010001085.1:0-3913 GCA_043777235.1 Planctomycetia bacterium | reverse complement strand
TGCTCCGGGATCGCCTGCTTCGCCGCCTCCACGTGCGGATCGGGTCGAGGTGGCAGCGGCAGGTCGGGAGTTTTCTCTGGCTGGCCGTCTTTGTCTTTCTTCGGCATCGGCTGACGCGGCTTTGGTTGCGGACGGGGACCGAGCATCAACTCCGTCTTCGCGTGCAGTCCGCGCAGCCGAGCGTGAATCTCACGGCGTTCCCCTTCGTGTCGGAACACGATCGGCAGCATCCAGTCCTTCGGGTAGATGCCGAGAATGTTCTTGTATTGATTGACGGTGCGAATCGGTCGCCCCGCGAAGCTCACGAGTTCATCGCCCGATCGCAGCCCGCGACGGTAAACGTCCGACGATTCCAAGATGCCATTCACCACCACGCTGCCATCGCTGTCCGTCGTCACGGTTGCACCGAGCGTCGCGTGATCGACGATCCGGCCAGCCTTGAATTGATCGTGAAAGAACTTGATCTGATTGATCGAGATCGCATAGCCCGCGCCCGAATTGACTCGGCCCCGCTTCTCAAACGAGCCCCGTCCGTTGATGCCAACCAACTCGCCGGCTGAGTTGAACAACGGCCCACCGGAGTTGCCCGGATTGATCGACGTATCGACCTGAATGCAGTCCGTGTATTCCAGCCACGTCCCGGCCGGCGGCTGATAGCGGTGCGTCCCGCTGACGATGCCATACGTCACTGTCGGCTGAAAATCGGTCGCCAAGAGGAACGGATTGCCCATGACATAGGTCCAATCGCCGATCTCCAGCTTGTCGCTGTCCCCTTGAATCGCGACCGGGAAATCTTCGCGGCCGAGTAGTTTGATCAGCGCGACATCGCCGGTCGGATCAATCCCGACCAGCACCGCGTCGTACAGCACGCCGTCGTTCAGCCCACACTTCATGAACGGCCCCAGCCCTTGGACAACGTGAAAGTTCGTCAGCGCGAACCCGTCCTTGCTGATGAGCACTCCCGATCCGCCGCCGGCCCCCCCTTTCGCGAAGACGGCGACCACCGTCGGAGCAATCCGGTTGATGACTTCAACTCGCTTCAACTCCGCATCGCGAACGACTTGATCCGCTGCCGGAACGGAACTCGCCAGCCAGCAGCACATCACGAGCGTCAGCACTCCGCGTCTCTGCATCTCCGCGTCTTTGCGTTGAAAAATCATCGCCACCCTCACTTGATGAGCTTCGCGTCCGCGAGATCGAGATTGTCGCCGAGGTCCACGTTCGTCGCCGCGTCGCCGCCGAAGCCAACGGTGATTTCTAGCACGACAACATCAGCCACGTCCAAATCAATCGGCCGAGCCGTGTCACGCGACGTCATCCGTAGTTTGACAAGCTGCTTGCCGTCACCGGAGATCGTCAAGTCGCAGTCGCCGTTGCCGTCCTTCACGCTTTCGTCGATGCCGACCAGCGCTTGGAAGCGGCGGTACTCACCGCCGAGCCGGTAGCGCAGCGTGGTCTGCGGGCGGATGCACAGGCCGCGTGAAAAGGCTCGCAGGCCCATCGGTTTCAATTCGGGAGCATAGAACGCTCGGTCTTGCACGAACGCCGGGCCGTCTTGGATGCCGCGAACGTACTTCACGTCGCGCGGCGGGTCTTGTGACAGATACCGCAGCTTCCCCTGGCTGAAGTCGATCCGTTTGAGTTGCTCCAGCGAGAGCGTGATCTCGGATTTCGCTCCGGTCTTCACCGTGACCCCTTTGTCCGTTCCCGCGACCGAAGCCGCCATCAGCACGTCGCCGTTGCCCAGTTCCAATCGGACGGCCGGCGGCTTCGCGGTGCTGGTCCGTTTGGCGAAGATCAGGCCGAAGACTTTGTCGCGCTTCGTCGTGACCTCTTCACCGTCGAGCAGGAACTTCACCGACTTGTCCGTGACCTCGACGACCACGCCGTCGAGAAAGTCGAGCGTCTGTTCTTTGCGAATCACCAGCAAGTCCGATTTGCTGGCCTTCTCAACCAGTTTCGTCCATTGTTCGTCTTCGTCGAAGCGATCCGAGAATCGCACGCTGGCGACTTCGCTTTGAGACAGCGACAACTCACCGAGCACGGCCGACGTGAGCTTCAACCGCTTCTCGGTGACTTGCGTCTGCGTCGCGCCTAGCTTCGAGCCATCCCACAGCGACACGATGGCCGCTGGCTTATCAAGTTTCGCTGGCTCGCCGCGAAATCGGACTTCCAAAACTTCGCTCAACGGGACGGATTCATCTTTGCCGGCGATCGCTAACGTGACTCGTCCATCAGCCAATCCGCGCCACTCGCCGACACGAGGTTCGCCCTGAAAGGAAACCACTTCGACAGAAGGAGCGACCGCTGAGATTATCAATGCCATCAGGCAAACATTCAACATCACACGCTCTTTCGCCAATTGGTCACGACGGTTTCGGTTCGATTTCGCTCGGATGAATCAGGTAGAACTCGCGCACCTCCAACTGCATCCTCTCAATCTCCGCCAGGAAGCCTGACGCGGAGGCATGATAATTCTAAACGTTGATCTCCGCACGACGCATGAATGCCACTTGGTGATGAAACCAAGCAATCCGTTTCAACATCGCCTGCAATTCAACGTCGTTTTGGATCATGGTGCCGATTTCATTCATTCCACAACATGAAACGGAGGACTCCAAAACATTAATAAGTCTGATAATTCAACTTCGGTCAGCAGTTGGCTTTGGCCTTCCCGATGATGGCGAAACCGAAATCCAACTCGCGTGGCTTCTTTGGTAATCTCAATACAAAAGCCAAATTTCCCTGCGCGTCCTGGTGGTAAACGAATCATCGCAGGAGGCCCCCAAATACACTCACTTCCACCAAAGCTAGAAACGGCTTTCCATTCACCATCAATTTGACGCTGCACACAGATCATAGGTTCGACAGTCCCGGTTTCTAAAGGAGGATTAAAATAATGTGAGACATACCCGTAGAAATCAAAATCACGATCCGTGAAATTGGCCAGAACGAAATTCACTTTGACCCGGCCATATTTGTTAGGCGGCTCAAACGAAGAAATGAGAACCGCAGGTGAGTCATAATGAGTGCGGTCGTCCTCATCGTCGATCAGCAAATCTGCTGGCACTGTTGTATCACGACTAATGTCGAAGATACTTGGACGAGACGGAGTGGTCTGCTTTGGAAATGACCCCTGTCCTGAGAGCCTCACAGCAGCGCCAAACGCCGTGACGATAAACGCGACCAAAAGCCAATCGGACCAGATGATTCTTCCCTGCTGCGACCAAAAACAACGCATGGCTACTTCCCCGCCGGCCGATTCGCCAGCTTCTTGAAGTACTGCTCGATGGCTTCGCGGTAGTGCGACGGGAAGTTGCGGTTGATGACGTTCTTGGCTTCGGCGGCTTTCTTTGGGGCCAGCGAACCCCAGCCGGCTTTGTTGCCGATGTCTTTCTTATCGACTTCGCCCGGAGCGGTCGCTCCCTTCACGCTGCTATCACCGGCCGCGCCGCCGGATTGATTTTGATTGCCACCCTGACCTCCGCCACCTCCACCGTTTTGTTGTTGCTCGGCCTTCTTGATGATCTCGTCGAGGGCTTCGACGATTTCTTCTTCGACCTTCTGTGTCTTCTCGCCGCCGCGACCGAGGATCAGGCGGCGTTCGACATCCGACATCTTCTTGGCGACTTCACCGAGCGACGCATCCTTGAGTTGTTCGAGGTCATGCCGCATCAAGAGTGCGACCGCCTTGTATCGTTCGGGCACGTTCTGCGTGTTGTCGAGCAGATTGCCGAGCGACCGCAGCGCGTCTCCCTTTTTCAAAAGTTGATGCTCGCAGATCGCTCGTTGAAAGAAATAACTGGCGGGATCGACGATCTGTTTGGGATCGACGGCGACCAGCACTTCCAACGCTTCTTCGTACAACTGACGCTGAGCCAGGAAGCGGCCGACAAACAGTCGCAGATGTTGC
>JAYVQJ010001084.1:0-3915 GCA_043777235.1 Planctomycetia bacterium | reverse complement strand
GAGCGTGATAGCTGACTGAGAAGCTCGCCGATACGATCCCGCCCGTTGGAAGACGTTGCCGGTACGTGCGAGGAGCTTCCGCCAATGACTGGATATCGCTGCCGCAAACTAGCCCGAAGCACAAGCGAGGGTTCGCAGGCCAGTCGCCACAACATCCCTTGCTTACGCTGCGGGTTATTTTTGTTCGTGGCGGTGTTGGTTGGTGCGGGCGGCAACATTGCTGCTGAAGGCGCTGACTCGGCCCAACTCCTCATGCTCTTCCGCACGGGCAAGTACGCCGAATGCGTCGAAGCGTCCGCCAAAGCGATCAGCGAGAGCGAGTTCAACGAAACCTTTCGGTTACTCAAGCTACGGTCGGAAATGGAACTCGGTCGCTATGCCGATGCGGCCGAGACGTTCGATGCGGCGCTCAAGAAATTCAGCATCAGCATCGAACTGCGATGGCTTGGCCGGGATGTCGCTCGGTTCAACAACCAGCCGGAACGAGTGACGCAGTTGGAAGACGAGATCGCGAAGCTCGTGCAGCAAGCTCCGTGGCGGTACAGCGACGCGGCCAGCCGAATCATCGTCGGCCGGTTCGTGCTGAACGAAGGAGCCGATCCGAAGAAGGTGCTCGACGGAGCGTACAACGTCGTCAAGAAATCGCAGCCGACGTACGCGCCGGTCTTCGTTGCCTGCGGAGAGTTGGCTCTGGAGAAGAACGACTTCGCACTCGCGGCGCAGAACTTCGAGCAGGCCGCGAAGCTCGATGCGGCCGATCCCGAAGCGCAGTTCGGATTGGCTCAAGCGTTCGCGTCCAGCGATTCGGAGAAGGTCAACGCGGCCATCAAAGCGGTGTTCGAACGGAATCCGAATCACATCGGCTGCCTGCTGTTCGTGGCGGATGAGCACATCGACTCGGAACGCTACGACGCTGCGGAGACGGTGCTCAATCAAATTGAGGCGATCAATCCCCTGCACCCGAAAGCCGCGGTGTATCGAACGGTGCTCGCTCATTTACGGAATCAACCGGAGAGCGAGAAGCAGTATCGCGGCACCGCGCTCAAGCATTGGCCGACGAATCCGGAAGTCGATTACCTCATCGGCAAAAAGTTGTCGCAGAAGTACCGCTTCGCCGAAGGAGCCGCTCATCAGCGGCAGGCGTTGGAGTTCAGTGCGAAATACCTGCCGGCCAAGATGCAGCTCGCCTCGGACTTGTTGCGGCTCGGCCAGGAAGAAGAAGGTTGGAAGCTGGCGAATGAAGTCTATGAATCCGACGGCTACAATATTTTCGCGCACAACTTGGTCACGTTGCAGGACAGCATCGCGAAGTTTCGCACTTTAGAAGAGGACGGAATCGCCCTCCGCATGGATGCTCGCGAGGCAGACATCTACGGCCACCGAGTGCTCGACTTGCTCAAGCGTGCAAAACGTGATCTGAGTGCGAAGTACGACGTGACCCTTCCTACGCCGATCATCGTCGAGATGTTTCCCAAGCAAGAAGACTTCGCAATCCGCACGTTCGGCTTGCCGGGCGGCGCGGGGTTTCTCGGTGTCTGCTTCGGCACGGTCATCACGGCCAATAGCCCGGCGTCACAGGACGCGCATCCGACTTGCTGGGAAGCGACGCTGTGGCACGAATTCTGTCACGTCGTGACGCTCAACAAGACGCACAACAAAATGCCGCGCTGGCTGAGCGAAGGGATTTCCGTCTTCGAGGAACGACAGGCCGACAAGACGTGGGGGCAGACAATCAACCCGCTGTATCGCAAGATGCTGCTGGGTGACGAACTGACGCCGGTCAGCGAACTGAGCGGTGCGTTCTTGCATCCGAAGAGCGGCCAGCATTTGCAGTTTGCGTACTTCGAGTCGTCGCTGGTTGTCGAATACCTCGTGGAGAAGCACGGGCTCGACACGCTTCAAAAGATGCTGGTCGATCTCGGCAACGGCCTGACGATCAACGACACGCTGGCTCGGCACACGGGATCGCTCGACGAATTGGATGCGGCATTCGAGGCGTTTGCTCGAAACCGCGCCGTCGAGATGGCTCGCGATGCCGATTGGACGGAGCCGGAGTTGCCGAAGCGTGCGAATGCCGAACTGCTCGCCGCGTATCTCAAAGAACACCCGACCAACTACGCGGCGCTGCAACGTCAGGCCAAGCAGTTGATCGCCGACAAAAAGTTTGCCGAAGCGAAGCAGCCGCTCGAAACCATGCGGAAGCTATACCCCAACGACGCGAGCGGCGACGGGCATCATGTTTTGCTGGCGCGCGTGCATCGCGAGTTGAAGGAATCGTCGCAGGAACGAGCCGTTCTGGAAAACCTCGCGAAGCTGACCGATCACAGTGTCGATCTTTTCTCTCGGTTAGCAGAGTTGACCTCGCAAGCAGGCGAGTGGGAACAGACTCGCCAGCACATTCAACGCTGGCTGGCGATCAGCCCGCTGCAACCGGCCCCGCATCGCATCGCGGCTGAGGCTGCCGAGAAGCTGCGTGACGACCGCTTGGCGATCGACAGCTACCGAGCATTGCTGTTGCTCAACCCGATCGACGTTGCCGATCTGCACTTAAAATTGGCGACGGCGTTTCAGCGAAGCGGCGACTTGCCGACGGCGAAACGACACGCTTTGTTGGCACTCGAAGAAGCCCCGCGTTTTCGAGTGGCGCATCAGCGGCTGTTGGAAATCATTCAGGCCAGTGAAACATCCACCGACAAACCGGCCGCCCCGACAAAGTCCAAGTAGAAGGTGGCCGGTTTTTGATTGGGAAGACGCCATGAAGCGACTCAGGCAAGACTCAACGAAGTGCAGAGTGCAGAGTGACGAGTGCCAAGTGAAAAGTGAGAAACAGCATCTGTTGCCTCGCCGTTCATTTCGCACTTTGCACTCGTCACTCTGCACTTTGCACTGCCTGCTCATCTTCCTCTTTGTCATCGCCGCAACCGCGATCGCTCAGCGCTCTCCATTCATGCGGCGCGAATTCCGTCCGGAGATGGTCGACCGTAACGGTGTCCCCGAATGGAAGAACGACGAACGTTTCAAATCCGACGTCTTCACGTTCGTCCGCGTGCGGTACTCGTCGGGCGGTGGCTACGGCGGACGCGGTGGCAATTGGGCGACCGACTATCCCGATAGCGATCTCAATTTTTCGTATCGGCTGCACGAACTGACGGCGCTCGAGGTTGATCCGAACGGAAAGATTCTCGATCTGACGGACGAGGCCATCTTTGATTACCCGTGGATGTATCTGATCGAGCCGGGGCGGATGTCGTTGACCGAACCGGAAGTCACGGGGCTGCGAAAGTATTGTCTCAACGGCGGCTTCTTGATGGTGGACGATTTCTGGGGGGACTACGAATGGCAGAACTTCTACGACAACATCAAGCGAGTCTTCCCCGATCGCGAGCCACTCGAACTGCCGCTCGAACACGAGATCTTTCACTGCGTCTACGACCTGAAAATGAAGCCGCAAGTCCCCAGCATCCATTCATGGCAGGCAACAGGCCTGACCTATGAGCAGGGTCACGGCGGCGATGTGCAGACGGTCCACTACAAAGGGATCTTCGACGACAAGGGACGGATGATGGTCATCATCTGTCACAACACCGATCTCGGCGACGGATGGGAACGCGAAGGGGAGAGCGTCGAATACTTCAAAGAGTTCGCCGAGAAATGGTCGTACCCGCTGGGGATCAACATCGTGACTTATGCGATGACGCATTGATTGGCCAATCAGGCGGCACGCGCGAGCTCGGATTATTCATGGCGATCTAGTGAGGCTCCGCCTCAGACTGTGAGCCGGCACGTGCTAGCGTCCGGTTCGAGAGTCCATCGACCTTCCGAACCGGACGCTAGCGCGCAATGGCACTTACTTTACTAACCCGCAGCGTCAGCGAGGGCGATGACAAGAGGCGTTTCCCTTTGTTTCCCTCGCTG
>JAYVQJ010001083.1:0-3917 GCA_043777235.1 Planctomycetia bacterium | reverse complement strand
GATGCCGCGTCGATGACAGGCGTCAGCAAGCTCGTCGAGATCATGTCGCCAACCGGTGACGAAGCCGACCCAGCTTGCGGTGACGATTCGTGTGTGTGCGTCGGTCGCGGCCATCAATCGGCCGATCTCGCAAATGTCCGAGTTCGATTCGCTTTCGACGATGCGGACCTCGACACCGCGCGGGATCAGACAGCGCCACGAGTTTCGATTCGCCGGAAACTCGCTGCTCGCAAGCACGACGTTGTCGCCCGGTTGCCACGGAAATGATTCCGCGATGATCGACAGCCCGCTGGTCGTATTCGGCACGAAGGCAACTTCGCTCGACTGGCAGCCGAGCAACCTCGCGGAGTTCTTCCGCACCGGCTCGACGCGTTTCCTCCACTCGGACCAATGTGCATCGCCATTGAGCGTGACTTCCTCCGACCAATCTGCCAGCGCTCGCGCGGCGGGCAAGCTAAGCGGCGCGACGGCAGCGTGATCGAAGTACGCCCACCGCTCGGCGACCGGCATCTGCTGACGAAATTTGCCCCACCATTCGATCACAACAGGATTCCTTGCTGTCGACACGGCGTTCGCGTCGGCGAGATGTTTGCGATGGCCCATCAAGGGACGGCCCAGAAATCCGCGAACCCTTTGGAACCCGCGAAGCCGCCGCCTCCAGCGAATACCAGTTTTGTTCCGTCGGGACTGAAGGTGGTGCAGATCGTCCATTCGGGCGATTCCAATTCACACAGGATGGACAAGTCGGCTGAGTTCCACAGAGTGACCTGCGCATGATTGCCCCCCGTGACGAGCACGCTTCCATCGGGAGACCAATGGACGCTGTAGAGTTCATCCGCCGTGGATTTGAAGGACTTCTTCAGCTTGCCGGTCGCGACGTCCCACAAGCCGAGGCTGCCGTCGACGTAGGCGACTGCCAGCGTCGTTCCGGTGGGGTCGAAGCTCAATCCCTGAGACAGACGCCGATCCAAAATGTGTAGCAACCGACCGCTGCCAACATCAAATAAGTGAGTCGTCGAATTGCGATTGCCGACGGCGAGCGTTTTTCCGTCTGGACTGAAGACCGGTGTCAGTCCCCCTTCATGCGAGTCGAGTGCCAACTGTCGCACCAGTTCTCCCGTCTCAGTCGACCACAACCTCGCCGTTTTCCCGTATGTGCCGGTTGCGATCAGCTTGCCATCGGGACTGAACTGGATTGACTGCGGCCCCGCCCCCGTTGCCAGTTTGATTTCGGTCCCGTTCGTGAGATCGAGAAGAACAACGTCCTTCATTTTCTCATTGATCGCGACGATGTTCTCGTTCGGACTGAACGCGAAGGCCCACAGACCTGTCTTCTCACCAAACCGGCGAACGACTTTGTCCTCCGCTGGCGAATAGATTTCGACCTGCTTGCCAAAATCCAAGAACGCCATCTGCCGTCCATCGCGAGACCAACAGATGCGATAAACCCCTCTCGGCTGCCGAGCGTATCTCACGAGCTCGACGGCATTGGACGTGGTGATCTTCTTGTTGGAGTTGGCCGCAAGCATCCTTTGCTGATCGAGCTTCACAGCTTGATCCGGTGTCAGCGCCGTTCGCAACGTCTTGGCCAACAAGGAATCGTCATCGAGCGGAGACGATCGCAAGTCCGCGTGCAACGCGGCAATTTCAGGATCGGAGTACAGGAACTTACTGGCCTCTTGCGGATCGCGGCCCACTGCCACAAACGCTTCTTTCTGCTCGTCAAATCGCTCGAAAATCTGTTTGATCGCAATACGCCCCGCCAGATCGAGCTTCTTCTTTTGAGCGTCGGTCAGTCCGCAAACCCGATCCACCAATTCGATTCGCTTTTTCAAAAGCCGCTGAAGCCGGGCCTGAGTGGCATCCATCGAAACGCCGCTCTTCGGACCAAGCAACATCTGCTCGAATTGAAGGGTGGAGACTTGCTTCGCAAGTTCTTTCTTCGCGGCGTCCGCTTCATCATCGGCAGCAGTCGTGATGCTGTTCGAAGCGGTCGACAACGCCACCAGCATTATCAGCAACGAAAGGCGAGAACTTCCATTGGATTCTTTCATGACCCGTACCCTGTTCGGCAAGAGCTTCATCCTGCACCTCGGCAGTTTGGAGTTGATCAGTCGGCTTCAGTCGACTCTCCATTTGCCACCGGCTTCAGCCGGTGGAGAGGCAACAGTCCTCATTCTTTCAGCCGGCTTCAGCCGGCTTGTTAAGTCAGGCTTCAGCCGTGTCTGACCCTGGCTAAAGCCCAACCCCAAGCCGGCTGAAGCCGGCTCACAAGCACAATAGCTTTCGCCTTCCACCAGCTAAAGCTGGTGGCAAATGGGGAGTCGGCTGAAGCCGACAGAAAACTCGCCTGATTGGCCCCAAACTTTTCTCATCGTCGTTTGCGTTTTGTCCCGTCAGGGACGTCTCGAAAATAGCCCACCGCTTCAACGGTGGGTGACGAGATCACCTGACGACCACAAAGCCCCGGCAGGGGCGAAAGAGGCCGGAGCTCGCCGGTCCTCCGTTCGCGAACATCCGCACGACCTGATGCACTGGGATCCGAGTCTCCGCAATACAAGCCTGCCCGTGGCAGACGTTCGGATGAATCGAAATGCGTTCGGCCATCGTCGGGCTTCCTTTCGCGTGATGTTCGGTAACCATCCGCGCTCTCAGTCTAACATCCATTCCTCGTATGCAAGATCGTGCTTCTTGAGGAATACTTTCAGTTCCTCTTTGAACGATTTCTTGCGGTGATGCGCGACTTGGTTTTCGATGTATTTGACCGTGTCCTCGACGCCCGACACGCCGATGCTGAAGGCTCCATAGCCTTCTTGCCATTCAAACGTCTTGAGCTTCGAAAAGGTTTCGTGAATCCATTTCGACGAATTGCCCTTCAGCAATTGCACGGCCTTGGCAATCGCGAGCGTTGACGGGAGCGACAGCAAAATGTGTACGTGATCATCAACGCCGCCCACCTTCAACGCCTTCATCTTGTTCTCACGAGCAATCCCACCGAGATACGGCCACAGCCGGTCTTGGATTTCAGGAGTGATCCACGACCGCCGCTCCTTCGTGGAGAAGACGACGTGCATCAAGCAGCTCACGAATGAGTGCATGGCGGAAACCTCGTATTGGAGAAAAGTGTGTTGAACCGGGATCAACGGAACGTGCTCAAGGCGATAAACGTCGTCGCCAAATGCGGGCAAGAAACTCCGTTTTCAAGTGCCCTTGTCCCGTCAGGGACATCGCGACAATAGCCCACCGTTTCAACGGTGGGAACGAATCGATCACGAACCGAATAGCCCCGGTAGGGGCGAAAGAATCGGCGATCGCGACGCGACAATACAAATTCGGATTCGTTGGCATTCAATCTCCGAATGGTCTTTCGTCCCTAACGGGACTTCGTGAATCGTTGTGCCTCGCAACCCAGCGATGAATCGCTGGGCTATTGTCGGGTGTCCCTAGCGGGACAAAGCCAATGGTCGCCGAGGAACACATTCGTGGACGTCGAACACGTCGGCCATCGAACGTGGCATCTGACCGATGCCGTTGACGGCATCGTGCGTTTTGTCCCGCCAGGGACATCGCGAGAATAGACCACCGTTTCAACGGTGAGTGGCGAGATCGCTCGACGAGGGCCAAGCCTCGGCAGGGGCGAAAGAGGTCGGTGCTCGCCGCTCCGCCGTTCGCGAACTTCCGCTCGACCGGAGGCACCGGAAGCCGAGGCCACGCGAGGCAAGCCGGACGTGGTGGGCGCGAGGTGCCATCGAAATTCCGGGTGGCCTTCATTGCATGTTGATTCACGTGGGATTGGTCTTTCGTCCCTAACGGGACTTCGGGAATCCTTGTGACTCGCAACCCAGCGATAAATCGCTGGGCTATTGTCATACGAAGTCCCAGAATTAGCCGCGCGGCGCTAGCCCCGGTTCGTACCG
>JAYVQJ010001082.1:0-15530 GCA_043777235.1 Planctomycetia bacterium | reverse complement strand
AGCCGACGAACCCGTCGGCTCCTGATTTTCCGTTCGAGAGTTAGCGATTAGGCTTGGCGGACGTTTTCCGCTCGCGCGCCCTTCGGTCCTTGGCCGACCGTGTATGTCACTCGCTGACCTTCGCGAAGGTCTTCAAACCGGACACCATCGAGATTCGACATGTGGAAGAAAATGTCGCCGCCGTCTGCGGTAGTAATGAATCCGAATCCCTTGTCCGTGACCTTCTTGACCGTACCTTCTGCCATAGCAATTGCCTTTTCAAAACTAGCTTTCGCAACGTCGCCCTGACGAATTGTCCGAGCTATGAGCCGTTGCGGGCGGAATGGTAGCGAGTTCAGGACGAAAGTGCTGTAGTAGTTGAGAACTTGGCTCCCGAACGACGCCAGCAGTTCTTCGCCGATCGGTCATTTCGAGGAATCCATCACGAATCTGTGGTGCGGATCAATGGACTCGCTGTCCAGGCACGGCACCGCTGTCGGGGGACAGCAGGAAAATTTCTTTGCCGCCACCTCCTGCCGCGCAGACCATCCCTTCGCTGACTCCGAATCGCATTTTTCGCGGAGCGAGGTTGGCGACGACGATGACCAACCGGCCGACGAGCGATTCCGGATCGTACGCGCTCTTGATGCCGGCGAAGACATTGCGACGCAGGTCGCCGCCGAGGCTCAGCGTCAATTGCACGAGCTTGTCGGCACCTTCGACATGCGAAGCCGAGACGACTCGCGCGACGCGGAGATCGATCTTCGTGAAATCGTCGATCGAACAGAGATCGGCAACAAGCGGTTCCTTTTCGAGAGCCTCCGGGCCGTCGGCGGGTTGCGATGCGGGCGTCGCGGACGAAGCGTCAGGCTGGGAAGCCTGACCTACGGTGGAGGTGGCAGCAGTGACTTCGGCGGGCTTGCTGTCTTCGATCATGGCTTGCACCTGTTTGAGTTCGACTCGTTTGAGCATGTGTTGGAAATTCGCGACGGGAGTCCCAGTCAACGGCGACTGAGCATCTTCCCAATGTGTGATGGGCGAACTGAGCAACTCCCCCGCCTGCTGCGCCAAACGCGGCAGCACGGGGGCGAGATAGACAATGATCTGACGGAAGAGATTCAAACCGACCGAACAAATCTGCCGGACTTCTTCCGCTTTGTCCGGCTGTTTGGCCAGCGTCCACGGGGCCTTCTCGTCGAGATAAGCGTTGGCTCGGTCGCAAAGTTCTTTGCACGTCCGAATCACGGTTTGATAGTCGCAGCGTTCGTAGGCTTCGGCGATCGTTTCGTGCGCGGTCGCACCGAACAAGAACAAGCCGCCGTCGGCCGGATAGGTTTCGCACAGCGTTTTACCGCCAAGAAACTTCGCGGTTCGCGAGGCGATGTTCACGACACCGCCGACGAGTTGCTTGTTCGCCTTGTCCACGAACTCATCGAGACTCAAATCGAGATCATCGAGACGCGGGCCGAGCTTCGAGGCGTAATAGTACCGCAGATACGCCGGATCGAGATGCTTCAGGTACGTCGCAGCTTGCACGAACGTCCCTTTGGACTTCGACATCTTCTCGCCGCCGACCGTCAAGAAGCCGTGAATGTGAACCTTGGCCGGCAGATTAAATCCGGACGCCTTGAGCATCGCCGGCCAGAACAACGTGTGAAAGTACGTGATGTCTTTGCCGATAAAGTGGTGAACTTCGGCCGAGCCGTCGCGCCACCACTTGGTGAAATCCTCGCCGTGCTTCCGGCACCATTCGATCGTCGAGGCCATGTAACCAATCGGGGCGTCGAACCAGACGTACCAATAGTTGCCGGGGCTGTCGGGAATCTCGAAGCCGAAGTACGGAGCGGGACGCGACACATCCCAATCGCGCAGCGGCTCGCCCAGAAAATGTCCTTTGAGATAGTTGGCAACTTCCGACTGCAAGTGCTCGCCCGACTGCGTCCACTCTTCGAGGAAGCCGTGCAGCTTCTCGATGTTGATGAAGAGGTGATTGGCCGAACGCAGTTCCGGAGTCGCACCGGACAGCGTGCTCACCGGATTGACCAAATCCGCCGGGCTGTGAGTGTGGCCGCATTTGTCGCAGCTATCGCCGTACTGATCGGGAGCCTGACATTCCGGATTTGGACAACTTCCTCGCACAAAACGGTCGGCCAAGAATGTCCCCGCGACCGGATCGAACAACTGCGTGACGGGCTGCTCGTTGACGTAACCATCTTTGCGCAGCGCGGCCCAAATCTCATGGCAGAGTTCGCGGTTTGCTTCGCTGTTCGTGCTGCCGTAGTTGTCGAACTCGATGTCGAAGCCGGCGAAGTCGCGGACGTGAGCGTCTCGCATGTCGGCGATCAGAGCTTCCTCGCTGCGGCCTTCTTGCCGAGCTCGAATCATGATCGCCGTGCCGTGCGTGTCGTCGGCGCAGATGAAGACGCACTTGTGTCCGCGTAGCTTTTGAAAGCGGACCCAAATGTCGGTCTGGATGTATTCGACCAAGTGGCCGATGTGGATGTGACCGTTTGCGTAGGGCAGCGCGGCGGTCACGAGAATTCGGCGTGGCGTCATGTCTTCTCCGCAGGAGCACCGGCGTCAGCCGGCTTCGTCTTCAAAGGCGGCGGATATTAGACAAGTCACCGGCGAATTGGCGAGAACCATTACGGGATCACGTAGATGCCGCCAACAACTGCTCCAGCTTGAACAGCGGCAGCGCGCCAACTCCACGGAGGCAGGTAGGCGTCGTGGCCGAACTTCTCGCAGACGGTGCAATCCGGCAGCGTTCGTGCACACGAGCACCACGGCTGAGCGGTCATGCGGTACGGCAGAATCGCGATGTTGGCGTTGAATCGGACGAGCGACACCGCCGAGGTCAAATGACCCCAGCCTCGTCCACAACGTTCGAGATTCGGATCTTCGAACCACAGCGGATTGTGATGAAAGACATACGAGTCGCGATTGGCCACCCACGGGTCGCGATAGACCGGCCAGAACTTGAACAGCGGACGCTTGAGGTCTCGCAGATGCGCTTTGGCCAAGTCGGGCGGCTCGCGAAGTTTGGCATCGCTCCCTTCGGCCAAGGCCGGAACATCGACCACCTTGCGAATGTCGATGGAGCGGATCAGCTTCAGCTCCGCCAGGACAGCTTCGTTAGGAGGCGCGATCTCGTCTTCTAAGTCGTTGGCTGCATTCGCGACGGGGGATTCTGCTGGTTTCTCTTGAGCGGCAACCTTTTGGATTTCGGAGTTCCAGGCCGGCACGACATTGCTCGGCGGGAGTTGCTTTGGTGGCTCATCGAGATCGACCAGTTCCATACTTTCGTTCGGATCATTCTGGTTGAGATCGTCCTCTTCAAAGTCGAGTTGCACAACAGCGCGTCGGGGCCGAGCCGGTGGCGCATCCAAGTCGTCGGCGATTTCAGGCGAGGCAACGATTTCCGACAAAGTTGCCGGTTCGTTCGTGCGTGGTGCAGCAACTTGGGAACGCTGTGAAAAGTTCGAATCGATTCCCGTGGTTCTGTCTGGCGGGAGCGAGACAGCAACGTTCGGGCGTTCGACGTCACGATTTGCTGCAGTCTCAGCGATGTCGTCGTCGAACATCGGTTCCTCAATCATCGGCTCATCGAGCATCGGGCTGGGACGCTCCGACCGGCGGGCGATCGGTTGCTCGAATTCTTCAAATGGTCGCTCTGGCCGTTCGCTCAACCGAACCGGCTGTTCTGGCTGTGATTCAACGACTGTTTCCGGGGCGGAATCCAACTCCATTTCCGCGACCGGGTCTGTCTCGGTCACGAGTTCCATTTCTTCGACCGGTTCGCTCTCGGCCACCGCCTCGTCTTCAGGTTCCAGTTCGAGAGTTTTCACCGGTTCGCGAATTCTGACAGGCTGACGAACCGGGATTTCCAGTTCTTGCGCGATCTGGATCGGCTCCTCGATTTCCACCGGCGCTGCTGGTGCAATCATTCGCGAGTCGTTCGTCCGGGGTGCAGCCTGTGGTTTGGGGCGTGCGACTGCAATTTTGCTGGGTTGATTCGCTGGCCGTCGGCGTGCCACTGAGTTCGCAGACGATCGAGTATTCGCGGTCGACGAAACACCTCGCGGAGCGGGTGAATCAGGAACGAACGCCATTTTTCCCGAAGGTTTCGTGAGAGGCTTCGCCGTCGTCGCTTGTTGGATCGGCGAACGCAAATTGCTCGGTCGACGAGTCGTCGATGTTGATTTCTTTGGTGATTCGGAAGCTCGTACTGGTGGCACGAAGTCCTGCTTCGGTTGCGATTCCTGAGCAGCGACTGGAACGCCGGTGGAACCCAACATCACGAACAACATAGGCATTGCCAACGACACAAAGAGAAGTGCAACGATGGTTGCAGCGGTGGAAAGTTGGCGACGTGACATGACAGAGCCTCCCTGGCCTCGAATATCGACCACATCGACTTGCGTCCGACAGCCTCAGTCCAGCTTCCCTCGACGGCAAAGAGATTGTGACCGGCAGAATCGAAAAAGTTTGACTAGTCCCTGAATTTTCCGAGCCCTTCCGAAATCGCCGGGGTCGCCCAGTTCTCCGAGCGATCGTCGCGAACCTTGCCGTTTTCGCGTGCGATCTCGGAATAAGGACTGGCTTCGTCCCTTGGCGTCTGCTTTCCTATGCCCCCCAGTGTTCGAGACTTCGGTCTTCCAACGAAAACTAGCTGAGCGGTGCGGCAAGAGTCGGGAGCAACTCGACACCGGGGGCCGTGCGGCCAACGCGGCCGGTCGTGCGGAATAACCGTCGTGTTAGGATTCGACGGCTTGTTCCGACAATATCGAGTTTTCCTCGGAAGACGCCGATTGGCACAGGAGACGCCTCGCGCCGGAGTCGCCTCCTGCGCTGGTGTTGTGAGTTTGAACGGGCTCGCTTGGCGAGTCCGCGTCCAAGGATCGATCCATGTTGTCCCTACATTGGTTGAGCCGATTGTTGTCCCAGCGCTGCGGTAAGCCGACTTCTCGGCCGCCGCGAGAGCGGGCAAACGAACGCCGCCTCAAGTTGATGCGGTTAGAGCAGCGTCGTGTCCTCAATGCGGACTTCAGCTTCACGCCCCACGGGCTGATTCTCGGCCATGTCGATGGAGAACTGACGGTTCGCGAAGTTTCCATCGGGCAGACCAGTCACATCGAGTTCGATCTACACGGAGACAGCGTTTGGCACGACAACGGCTCGACAGGAGCCTTCGCGGTCGACAACAGCACTGCGGGGCATTCGATTCTGTCCGTGGCCAAGAGTGATCTCGAAAATCTGCCGACGGGAGCATCACTCAGTGCCGCGTCCTCGGAGTTCGATCTGCACTTCGACGTTCACTCGTCGTCGTTGGATCTGAGCCACATGCAGGGGACGCTCGTTGTCGAGGGCTTTGGAACCGTCGATCAAACCGCATCAACGGACCACGACGTGAAGGTCGCCGACGTGTCACTGTCGGCCGATCAAATCAACCTCTCGCACTTCCACGGCGACAACATCACATTGCATGCGAACGAGGTCGACCTCACCGGCGGTCACGATTCGTTTTCAGGGAACTCGCTGTCGATCCTCTCGGCCACGACGCCGACGATTGAACTGGGTGGCTTGAGCAATGACGGAGCCTCGCTCGACTTCACCGACAGTGACATTGCTGCGCTCGATGCCAGCTTTCATCAAATCCGTTTTCACGATGCGACATCGGACGGCGGTAGTTCGATCCATGTGGATGCGTCGGGTGCGGACTTCGGACACGCCCTCTCTGCGTCGGTTCACGACTCCGCTGCTTCGCTCGACGGTCTGCATCTGTCGGCGGATTCGGTGCAGATCGACGGATCACTGTCGATCTCCGGCGGGTTCATCGACATCACCGCGACGCACGATGTGACAATCACCGACTTCGGCAGCCTCGTCAGTCACGGCGGCCAGGTGCATGTCGATGCGGGCGAGCACGGCACGCTGCTCGATTCCGGCAACATCGACGTCTCGAATTCCGAACCGGGCGGTGTGGGCGGCACCGTTCATTTACTCGGCGAGCAAGTTGGTCTGTTCGGCGGTGCGCACGTCGATGCGTCCGGCGACAGTCACGGCGGCGAAGTGCTGATCGGCGGCGACCTGCACGGCGACAACGACGCGATTCATCATGCCGCGCAGACGTTTGTCGGTCACGATGTCGAAGTCCACGCCGACGCTTTGCATCACGGCGACGGTGGCACGATCGTCGTCTGGTCCGACGAAGTCACACAGGTCTATGGCTCGCTGACAGCGCGCGGCGGTGCGGCGCGCGGCGACGGCGGCCTGATTGAAACGTCGAGCCATCATCAACTCATTGTCACTCGCGGCGGCGACGCCAGCGCGGCGAACGGACATGGCGGCACATGGCTGCTCGATCCGCTCAACGTCAAGATCGTCGCTGTTCCGTCGAGCGTCTATCAAGTGACCGAGTTTGCTCAGCCGCCGATCTTCAACCCCACGGTCAGCGGCTCAGAGGTCACTGACGAAGCGATCGAAGCGGAACTCGCAACCGGTACGACCGTCGTGATTTCGACCGAGAATTCGGCCGAGACCGAAGACGGCGATGTGACGCTCGAAGTGTCGATCGACGTGACGTTCGTGAACTCGGGAGACTCGGCCGCGTTCATCATCAATGCCGCGGACGACATTTTCATCAACGGGCAAATCAATGTGATGAATGGCAGCCTGGATGTCATTCTGGAAGCCAATCACGGCAGCGACGACGGGAATACCACGCTTGGCAATGTCTACGTCAACGCCGACATCAACACGAACGGCGGCCTGTTCTTCAGCTCCGGAGTCAATTTCGACAGCGCCGGGATCAATCTGGAAAACAACCCAGGAAACACGATGCCGATGATCGCCACGATCACAGCCAGCGGAGGCGTTTCGATCAACCACTCCGGAATCGTGGATCTCGGACCGATCAGCACGGGGACGGAGTTCGGCGGTACGACCTACATCAGCAACGCCAACGTTCGCGGCGACATCAATGTTGGTGAGGGGAACATCTTCATCAACGGTGGCAACGAGGATTTGATCGTCACGGCGAACATCACGGCGACCGAGACGATGTTTCTGTTGGCCAATCGGGACGTGATCATCGACGGCACGATCACGGCCGGCGGGCCGACTTCGCCATTGAATCCCAGTGCCAATCTCTCGATCACGTCTGATGCGGACTCTGACGGAGTCGGCGGCTTTTGGATGAAAGACAGTGGAAGCTCGCAGCTTCTTGCCGGCGGAGACATCTCGATTGTCGGTGCGAATCTGATCGATCCCGTCGGCAACACCACCGGAACCATCAGCCTGCGGATTGACGCCGATCCGTTGGGCGGTCCGCAAATCATTGCGGGCAGCGACCTGACGATTGTGGCGAACTTCGGGCATGTCTCCAGTGCCGGCGACATCTTGATTGACGGAGTCCTGCAAGCGACCGACGGTGCGCTGACCGCGTTCTTCACCGGTACGGCCTACCTCAGTGCGAATTCCTCGGCCGGCACGGACATTCTGTTTCAGGATGCTGTGCGGCTCACTCACGATGTCACGCTGACAGCCGGCAACGACGTCACCTTCGGGAGCCGCATCGATGACGACGGCATCCCCGCAACGGGATCGGAGTTGACCGTCCTTGCGGGAGGCGATGCGTTGTTCGTCGGGAAGATCGGCGATGCGGTTGATCCCGGGTTGGATGCGCTGACTGTGACCAGTGACGGTCTGATCGACTTCCTGAACTCCGTCACCGTCAACGGCAACATCCTCGTGACCGCGACCTCGACAACGGATCGAACCACGTTCCAAGGGGCCGTGACCACGACGAACGGCGGTTCGGTCACGATCACGAATGCCGGGCTGCTGGTGACCAGTTCGGCGGCGCAGTTCAACGTCGACAGTTTTTTCCACCAGAACGGTATCGGCACGACCGAACTCGGAGCCGGCATCACCACCGTGGACGGAGACGTCACGTTCGATCAAGCCGTTGTGCTGACCGATGCGATCACGATCGACACCAGCAGCAACGCTCACAACATCATTTTTCACGGGACGCTCGACAGTGAAGTCACCGGAGCCAACGAAGCGCAAACCATTTCGCTGGTCAACGTCGATGGCGGTGACTTCACGATCTCGTGGGTTCCGCCCGTTCCACCCGGCACAGGGATCGAGACCACGACTTCGATTCCCTTCGATGCCACGGCCGATGACGTCAAAGCGGCACTCGTCGATTCGTTTGACTCCCTCACGGACGCGGACATCGACGTCATCGGTGATCCCGGCGGGCCGTACACGCTCGTGTTTCGCGGAGCCTTCCGTGGCACCGACGTCGCGGAAATCACGGTCGGTGGCTCCGGTCTGACCGGCGCAGGAGCCAACGCCTCTGTGTTGACGACGTTGGTAGGGGTGCCGGTCGTTGCCGAGCACAATCCGCTGACGCTCATCGCCGGAGCCGGCACGATCCTGTTCGAGGGGAATATCGGCACCGGCTTCGTTGATCTCGCGCTCGGAGTCGACGGCGATCAAACGCTTGGCGATTTCACGATTCAGTCGGCCAGCCAAGTCACGTTCGACGGCGTGACAACCGTCGCGACCGAAGGCTCGATGGACTTTGGATCAGTCAGCGTGATCTCCAGCGGCATCGCCATCAACGGCACGGACCCGATCACGTTTGAGAGCGGGCACAACATCACCATCAACGGCAAAGTCACCAGCGAAGTCGATCTGAGGTTGCAAGCGGCCGGCGACGTCACGCTGACCGACGACGGCAGCCTGTTCACGAAGACCAACAACAGCAACGTCACGATTGTCGCGGACTCCAACGGTGATTCGGTCGGCGACTTCGTGATGAATCCTGCGACTCAGATTGACGCTGGCAGCGGCTTCATCGATGTCAGTGCCGCCGAAGTCTTCCTCGGCAAGTTGACCAGTGCCAGCACGAATCCCACGGACGCCGACAACCCCGCGATCCGAGTCGTCGCCACCTTCCGTTCAATCAACGACATCAACGGCAACGACGTCAACCTGATCGCCAATCAGCGAATCAATCTCGAAGAAACCGGTGCCGGAGTCGTCCTGCACGCCGTGACTGGAATTGGCTCCGGCGACGCGCTCGAAACCGACATGGCCTCGCTCTCCGCGTACAACCACGATCTCTCCGAGCAGCAAGTCGTCACACTCGCGAATGCGACCGGCGGAACCTTCACGCTCGATTGGGATCCCCCCGGCGTCGCCCTGGCCCACACGACGGATCACATCCCGTTCAACGCGACGGCGGACCAAGTAAAGGTCGCGTTCCTGACCACCTTCAACACTCTCTCCGAAGCGGACCTCAACGTTTCGGGCTCAGCGGGCGGCCCGTTCCTCTTCACGTTCCTGGGTTCGTTGCGAGCGACCGATGTCCCGCAAGTCACTGCGGCCGATGTCGATTTGGTCGGAATCGGAGCCACCGTGACTTCTGCGACGATTAACGACTTCAAGCCGGCCGAGCACAACATCCGTATCCTCGACGTCGGCAGCACGGCAGGCCGAGTCGATTTGATTTTCGTCCACAACGAAGCCAACCAGCACGAACCGCAGTTCGCGACGGCGGTGCAGGAATTCACCTCCATTGTCGATGGAACTACTCCGACCAAGATCACATTCTCGGCGGCGACTCCGGGGCCGGGCAGCAACGACATCGTCATCCACTTCACGGTCAACCAAGAGACGCACATTGGGGCAACCGCTAACGTGCCGATTATCACGGTCGATAAAGATAAAAATGACCCGCACCGGATTGACATCGACTTGCATGGGTCCGAAGACACGAACGGCAACAACCGCTTGGATGTCGGCGAAGATACGAATGGCAACATGATTCTCGACAAGGGGACGACCGCCAACGCGCTCCGCGATGCGATTAATTCCAATCATGCCGCCAACCAACTGATTCGAGCGTTGATCACCGGCGTCGACCCGCGCACTCCCGGCACGAACGACATCAGCGGGATCACCAGCGGCACCAGCGTCAGCTTGACCGGAGCCGGTGCCGAAGACGGCGTCATCGACATCAACGTGCAGAACGAAGACCTGCGAGTCGTCAACGACAACTCGCGTGAAGTGCTGCTCGATATGCGTGACGGGACCGATCATCCCTACAACCCGGTTGATGTCGCCATCCCCGCCATCCAAGGGGAGAACACGATCCGCCTGACCGCGAACACCGTCGAAGTCTTCGACGACATCCTGGCGATTCAACCGCTGACGGAAACGACCATCGCGCTCGACAACTTGATGACGACCAGCACCATCACCGTCGTCGATCCGCGAGTCTTCCCCAGCGCCGGCTTTTTCTTCATTCAGATCGACCAAGAGATCCTGAAGGTCACCGACATCACCGGCAACGAGTTGACGGTCGTTCGCGGCCAGAACGCCGCCAGCCAT
This sequence comes from Planctomycetia bacterium, assembly GCA_043777235.1. Lineage (GTDB taxonomy): Bacteria > Planctomycetota > Planctomycetia > Planctomycetales > Planctomycetaceae > SXKJ01. The sequence continues at coordinate 5,144 of JAYVQJ010001082.1, read as the reverse complement.
GCGCCGAGCGTCACGATTGCCAACATCGGCGTCGACAGCGGCATCCGCCAGTACATCGAGATCAATGCGCGAGTCAACTTCGTGCTCGGTGCCAATCAAGTCATCACGACCGACGACCACTACATCAACTCGCTGAACCTCCAAGAAGACTTGAACGGCAACGGCAAGCTCGATCTTGGCGAAGACACCAACGGCAACGGCACTTTGCAGTTCAACACCGGCGAGGACACCAATCGCAACGGCGTGCTCGATCCCGGCGAAGACCTCAACGGCGACGGCGTCCTGCAACTGCGAGGGGACAAGCCGGCGGTCGCCGCCAACGACAACTTCTTCTCCGCGATCAAGCACGACAGCATCCACATCACCGCCGACTCGAACCACACGGAGACTAACGGTCGCGTCTTGCTGGGTGACAGCGCGACCATCAGCACCGACAACGGCATTGAGCAGCAAATCGCGCCGCGTCCCGAGAAGACGAATGCGGACCCCAAGAACTTCAACTACTTTTCGGACACCGCGTTCTTCTCCGGAGACATCGCCGTCAGCAATTTGCAATCGCGGTTCCTGAGCCATTCGGAACTGTTGCCGGACGGCACCACCTTGCCCGCTTCGTCGATCGTGTACCTCGGCACGCTGACGTTCACCATCGGAACTCCCGGTGAGAAGAACCTGATCCTCGACATCGACTGGGGCGATCACGACCGAACCGTCTTCTCGCCGGTCCCGCCCACGACCGACAACCTCGTCGTTCCCAAGTTTGTGAATGGCGTCTACGTGTTCGACCCCACCACCGACCAACACGCGACGCGCTATCTGATCCCCGAAGGGGGCGCGAGCTACTCGATTCCGCACGACTACTCGGACAACGCGCTGAACCTGAAAGACGCCCCCGGAACACACGCGATTCACGAGCCGGGCCGAATCCACTCGTCCGATCCGTTCCAGGTCCGATTCGCTGTCTCGCAGCATTCGTCGATCGTCATCGACGGGCAATCGGTGTTGGACCCCAGCACCAATCCCACGGACGTCGCGAACGCTCCGTTCGCCGTGCCGCAGAACGCGCCGTATGATCTGGGCCAGATCAATAAGCCGTATCAGGCCGACGATCTGCATGGTGCCGATCGGCTGTTTCAATTGACCAGCACCAACGTGCTCGATCGACAGAATCTGTTCCTGCCGCACTTCGACAACGGAGTCGCCGCGTTCACGATCCCGGTCCCGTTTTCGTTGCGGATTCCGAAAGCCGACCCCGTGATCGCTCCGCCCGAGCTTCCCAAGCCGGCCATTCCGGGTCTATTCATCGTGACTCCGCCGCTGTTGACCTTGGAATCGACGCGCGGGTCCGCGTCTTCGACGGCCATCACCACCGATGAGTTCTTTGAGTTACACCATCTCAACGAGGACGGCACGATCGACACCGAGCGGCTGCGCGACGGCGAAGGTCTGCTCGAACGGGACCGCTTCGAAGAGTTCGTCCGTGATCGCGGTGACGGCAACTACGAGATTTGGTTCATCACGCGAGAGAACGGCACCGGAGCCAGAATCGAACGCCCCGTGATCCAGTTCCGCCTGGAGGGTGGCCGCATCGCCGCGCCCGCCAGCGACGACCAGAAGTTGTTCAAACCGTTCCGTCTGATTCCCGTTCCCGTGCCGCCTCCCAACGCCGTGCCTGCCGGACAGCCCGCCGGCAACGGCGACGGTTCCGGCTCTGACACCGAAAACATTCTCGATCGGCAAGACCAAGAACCGAACTCGAACGAGATGTCTTTGCTGGAGCTTCGCCGATCACATTCCGAATTCGCCGTGTGGCCCACTGAGTCGCCGCTGGAATCCAGCATGGAGACCACAGACGCCTCCACCCACGAATTCGCGACCGCGTTCGCGGCCGGAGTGCTGGTCTTCCCGTCACTGTCGCGCCGAAAACATCGGAGCGCTGCGAATGGATCGAGCGCGTACTCGTTGTCCGCACGCTTCGCTCGCAAGCGTACCGTTCTGGCAGATGATCAATAGCTGGCGGTCGAGTCCGGCCATGCTGAGAATCACAGTCATGGAATGACTGAGCGACGCGCGGTTGCGCGAGGAATGGTTGGTAGTGTCCTAAGTTGTGTAGGCCGGGTTCGCCGAAACCGGCTTTCCCGGCGTCGGCGACGCCGGGCCACACTGAAATTAGGACACTACCGAATGGTTGGAACTGCCGGTGGCTTGGCGATCGGATCAACGTTAGGGCTGAGGCTGTTTTGGCATCCCCCAAAAAATGGCGCGTGATGGCTCGATGTTCCTGGAGAAGGCAAGGAGCGGATCATGTTGGGGTCGACGCTGAGACGAGGGATTGTGAAGACGGTTTTTGGTCTGTGCGTCTTGGAGTTGTGCGTGTCAGTGCAAGACGTCGCGGCCCAGTCCGAGTCGCTGATCGAGATGCCCGCCAATGTGGCCAAGAGAATCACTGACGGCATTCGCAATTATCCGAGCAGCGGACGCGATCCCCAGAATTTGCGACAGGCCACTGGCCGGAAGAACGCAGCGAAGTCTCTCGAGGAACTCCGAAAACTCCGCTGGCCGGATTACTCAAAGCTAACGCTCGCGAAGATTGAAGACGTCAACGCCGTCTGCCCATCGAAGCAAATTCGAGTGGCGTGGATTGGTCCCGCGAATGCTGAGACCATCAGCCTGTTGACCTCGGAAAACGAGTTCGTCGCATTGCCGTCGATGCGCTACCGGATCGAACCGTTCCCTTTCGAGCGATTCTGGAAAGCCGAGCGACATCAAGTTCTCAAGGAGGTTGATCCCGACGTTGAAGACCTCCAATTAGTCACCGTGCATCCCCAAGGCGGCATCACACCACGCGATCAATCTGGCGCGGTCAAAGTTTTCAACTTCGTGTATCTGGCGTCATGGTTCGAAAAGAACAAAGACCTGACGTTGGTGCTGGATCGAGAATTGGACGCGGGAGCTTGGGGCAACGAAGGCCCGTTCTTTCACGCTTGGCAGAAGTTGCACACTCATCGTTTGCAGCAGGGTCGCAACCTGCTCGTGACCGGTGCGCTGTTGGCCGAAGTGCTCAGCCATTGGCGTGAGACAGAACGCGTGTTCGCGGATGCGGCGTTGCGGCCGTTGATCCAACGGCTCGAACAGCAAATTGTGGGCGATCGTGACGTGAAAGACTTGGATGTGGATGCCATCGCAAAACTCACGTCCAGCGAGCAGGTCCGGCATTGGATCGCTCACATGCCGCAAGATCGTGGAACTCGCAGCGATCCGATCATCGTGCCTAATGATCGCACACAAGCCGCCGCGAACGCTTTGCAGAAGTTAGGGTGGCACGCGGTCCCGCAACTCATCGCCGCGCTGCGTGACACACGTCTGACGCGGACGTTGTTCGCGGATTCGTGGGACGCGGCTCCCCAGATTTTGCGGGTTCAGGACTTGGCTTGGGAGATTCTCCGAGGACTCATCGAGGAAGCGGCGCTGTTCTCGTCGGACGGTCGGATGTTTTCGGAACGCACGCCGCAGGAGCAATCCGAACGCATTGCCAAGATCGAGGTTTGGTGGAAAGAGCACGGTCGAGACTCGGAACGCGACTGGTGGTTGTCTCGTTTGGAGCAACCCCGATACGGAGCGCGGATGCTCGCGCTGACGAATCTGGAGCGATTCGATCCAACTTCGGTCGACAGTGTGGCGACGCTGCAAACCTGGATTGCAGCGGCTCAACAACAGGAATTTCTGTTGTACTGTGATCAGCTTCGGCAGCGCGGATTCAGCGGTGCGATTCCGAGACTCGATCAATGGCTGACTCAGCAAAGACAAGACGGATATCAGAAAGTGGCCTCTTCCATGTTGCTGAGGCACGGCGAATTGCAGGACTTTCGTTTTCTGCAGCAGTGTCTGCGCATGAAAACGCTGACGCAGTTTTCGGCGGACTATCGCGCTCGCATTTGGTTCGATCTGACTTTGGGAACGATGGGACAGTGGCAAGGCCCGAATCGGGAAGTTCCGCGAATGAACCCGCTCGGCATCGTTCTGTTCGTGGACCTGCTGGATCGCGATCGACTGGTTGGTCTTCCCGGCCGCCAGTCCCACAACTCGATCACGGAATTTGATCAATCGCAACACGCACTCGCGATTCTGCAGCGAATGACAGGACACGAGTCGGGCTGGGACGGAAAGGCAACGTTGCCGGAGCGCAAAGCGGCAATGGATCGCTGGCTCGGTTGGTGGCGCGAATCTGGTCGCGCGGACTTCTTGCGACAACATCCGCAAGTCGCTCCGTTGTTTGAGGAAGCCTGGCATCACGGAGATGCCGCAACCGTCGATGAACTGCCCGAGTTGGTCGATGCGGAAGACCCGCGTGAGTTCACTCGGATCACGTATCGGATTCCGCGTGGCTCGGTCGCCAAGTTAGTGGCCGAGGGTTCGCTGTTGGCCAACAGTGTTCCGCAATTTGCCGATCGATTTCGGTTCGCGACACCGGCCGCCGCGGAGAAATGGTTTCGCAGTGAGTCACCGGTTGCAGGTCAGCCGTTGTCGTGCATGATCGTCCCGATTGCCGACAGTATCGAAGCCGATTCAAAGGGGCGCATCTGGTGCTGCTGGGATCTCTTTGGTTATCCACCCGCGCGGTTTGAAAACGGAGAGTGGACGACCTTCGCGGAACAACGTGCTCCCGACAGTTGGACGTGGATGACCTTTCCAGGCAATACCGGAGACACGACGTCTTGGGAGATTGTCGAGCCACCGCGCGCCGGTCACGGGGACGCGATGTTGTTCCTGAGGACATCGACCACCGAATGCGGTTTCCAGTCGGAGTTGCGTTGCGACCTCGTCGATGCTCAAGGGTGGCTTCGCTTTTCAATGTCCGACTTTCCGCAGCACCCGTCGTTCGACCGCATTCTCAAGGCGATCCCTGTCGGGCGGATCAAACAGAGCGAGCATTCTCGTTTCGTGCGCGATGAGGCCGGCCGCGTCGTCGTCTCTGAGGGAGACTGGAAGATCTTCGAGAAGGGGAAGGCTCCCAAGTCCGCTCGGCTGCGTGCTCCACGAACCAGCTCTTACACGCTACACGGCCTGATCGGAAACGGTGACGTGTGGATCGCCTCGCGACACGACGCCGATCAATCAGTCATGGGAAAAGATCACGTTGTGGGACT
>JAYVQJ010001081.1:0-3926 GCA_043777235.1 Planctomycetia bacterium | reverse complement strand
CTTTCACGCCAAGACGCTGCACGCGGCGAGTCGGAATCACACCGAGCAGACGAAGTACTCGGCAGTGTTCACGTTTCGCGCGGCGGAGAATTTGCCGTTGCCGGGGACACGCTCGGCGGAAGCTCCGGAGTTGTTGTTGCCGGAGTCCGAATCGTAGACCGGTCACTCCGTGACCGGAATTCGAGTCACGGAGTGACTCGTCTACTATTCAACGTGATATTGCCGTGCAAGCTGCCGCAGCGTTTCGATCGCGTGGCTATCGAGTGCTCCGTCCCATGCGATTTCGACAGCGGCGGAACCTCCGCCCGTGAGTTCTTTCGCCGAAACGGTGATGTGGCCGCGATGATCGTAGCTGTAAACGATCTCGACCGGCGAACCGGCGGGGAGCGCCTTCGGGAGCTTGCTGATGCGCACATCGCCAATGTACGTGCAGCCGGCGACATCGGAGGTTTCTCCTTGCAGCAGCCGGATGACGATGCTTTGTGGCGTGTCGGTGTTCGTGACGAATTGCTTCTTTGTTCCGCATGGCAACCGCGAGTTGCGCGGGATCATGATGTGGTTGCGCTTCGCGTTCGGATTCTTCGGCTCGGAGATCTCGACGCCGAGCGAATGCGAATTGACATCCGTTGTCGTGATCGCCTTCAGGCGTTTGAGCAACGCGGGAGACAGCCTGCCGTGAGCGTCGGTCGCTTTGGCTTCAAGGATCGCCGCGTGGATCGCCGCTCCTTGTGCGACTGCGAGTTGCGGATTGAGCACCTTCGACGGGCGTTTACCGGTCAGTTTTTCGAGCATCTCGATCACGGCGGGAATCGACGTGCTGCCGCCGACAAGCAGAACCTCACTCAATTCATCACGCTTGACGTTGTTGTTGTCCAAGACGAACTCGGTGGTGTCGCGCGTCCGTTGCAGCAGGTCGAGCGTCATCTGCTCGAACTCTTGCCGTGTGAGATCGACCGGTAGCGTTTGACCGCGATACGTCACTTCAATCTTGGTCTTCGTCCAATGACTGAGCTCCCGCTTGGCCGATTCGCATTCGCGCAGCAATGAGAACTTGGTCTGAGCATCCTCGCGCGGGTCGATGCCATACTTGGCCACGAATTGATCGCAGGCGAAGTCGAGCACACGATCCGTCCAATCGAGTCCGCCGAGCATCGTGTCGCCGTCGGTCGCTAAAACCGTGAACTCCGTCGGCGTGTATTTCACGACGGTCACATCGAAGGTGCCTCCGCCGAGGTCATACACCAGAATCGTCTTCGTCTTGCCCGGTGCATCCAGCCGTCCGAGTTCTCCCTTCGTCCAGGCATACGCCAGCGTCGCGGCGGTCGGCTCGTTGATGATGTCGACGACGTTCAGCCCAGCGATCTTGCCAGCGTATTGCGTGGCCGCGCGTTTCGGCTCGTTGAAGTAATACCGGACCGTGATGACCGCGTTGCCGATCGGGCCGATCTTTTTCTCCGCGTCGTTCTTGAGCTTCGTCAGGATTAACGACGAGATCAGCTCTGGCGTCATGCGGCGTTCTTGATAGTGCAACGCGAAGCGCGGGTTGCCCATCTCACGCTTGATCGCGATGACGACGCGAGCTGGATCTTGCTGAGCCAGGACGTCCGACGGCGGCCCCACCCGGATCTTGCCGTTTTCACCAAGCACCACGATCGACGCCGTGATCGGGCTGTCGTTTATGTTGTTGATGACTTCAGGATTGCCGTCTTCTCCCAGGCGTGACAGCGCGGAATACGACGTCCCCAAATCAATCCCGACAGTCTGGCCTTCGACAAAGTTCGGCGTCGTTTCGCTCATGGTCGATTATTGCTCGTCTTGAACGGGGTTGGTCAATTGTCCGATCTTCTCGATCTCGATGGTCACAGTGTCGCCATGCTTGAGGAAGACCGGCGGCTTGCGAGCTCCGCCGACGCCGTGCGGAGTGCCGGTCAGGATCACGGTGCCGGGCAACAACAACGTGCTGCCGCTGAGGAATTCGATCAGCGTCGGGACATCGAAGATCATGTCGTTGGTATTCCAGTCCTGCATCGACTGGCCATTGAGAATCGTCTTGATGCTTAGTTCGTTCGGATTCAGAATCTCCTCAGCCGTGACGAGGCAAGGCCCCAGCGGACAGAACGTCGCGAACGTTTTGCCTCGGCACCACTGCCCGCCGCCGCGCTTGATCTGCCAGTCGCGAGCACTCACGTCGTTCGCGCAGGTGTAACCCAAGACGTATTTCAGAGCGTCCGACTTCGACACGTTCTTGCACGCCTTGCCGATGACGACCGCCAGCTCGCATTCGTAATCGACCGCGTCACTCCGCAGGTGCCGAGGCAGCAGAATCGGATCGTCGGGATTGTTGACCGCCCCGCAGTTCTTCATGAACAGGACCGGCCATTCGGGAATCGGCTGATTCCCCTCTTCGGCGTGGCGACGGTAATTCAACCCAATGCACATCACATCGACCGGTGCGATGGGAGCGAGCAACTTCACGACGTCGGCCTTCTCGCCGGTGTCGCGGTGCTGAGCGAAGATGTCACCGTCGATGCGCGTCGCCGAACCGTCGGCGTTTTGGCGTCCGTAAAGAGTGGCTCCAGCGGTGTCGCGATAACGAATCAGTTTCATGAGGCAGGTTCCTGAGGTGTGAGTGGTGAGCGGCGAGCATTACGACAATTGCGCGTCAGCGTTGCAAGCCAGCACGGCGAACGGACAATGCTCCTCCATGAACACTTCCCCTTCATTCCCGACGCAACCTGCCCCCGTCCCCTGCCCTGCTCTGCCGTATCCCGACGAAGGCAATGTTTGGGACGCCTTGTGGACCCGGCCAGAGATCGACTCAACCGCCTGGGTCTCCCCCGGTGCGACGATCTTCGGCCGAGTGCGGTTGAAGGCTCGCAGTTCGGTGTGGTACGGGTGTGTGCTGCGCGGCGACGGCGACGTCATCGAAGTCGGCGAGGACACGAACGTCCAAGACGGCTCAATTCTGCACATCGACCGCGGTTTCCCGTGCGTGCTCGGGAATCGAGTCACGCTCGGACATCGCGCGTTGGTTCATGCGTCTGTTGTCGGCGATGACGCGATGATTGCGATCGGAGCGACGGTGCTTAGCCGCTGCGTGATCGGCGAACAGGCGCTGATCGCCGCCGGAGCCGTCGTCATGGAAGGGACGCAAGTCCCGCCTCGAACCCTGTGGGCCGGCTGTCCCGCTCGCAAGGTCAAAGACCTGACCGACGAGCAACTCGCGCGGATGGCTCATGCTTGGAAGCACTACGTCAACAACGGCCAACTCGCCCTGGAACGATTTGGACGGCGGCACATCGACGCGCTGTTGGTCAATGATCGGCCGGATTGAACTCACCCAAATAGCGGCAGGAGATCGAACTTCGAGCCGAGCAACTTCTCGGCCGGGCAGCCCAACCAGCCGTCGAGCAGCGACGCATACACCGAGCGGAAGTCGGTGTTGAAGACGAGGTCGCCTTCGCCGAGTTCCGACAGGCTCGGGTACTTGCCGAACAGTCCGCCCTTCACTTGGCCGCCGAGCACCAGCACATGCGAGGCGGCTCCGTGATCGGTGCCTTGGCTGCCGTTCTCATCGACGCGGCGGCCGAATTCGCTCGTCACCAGCACGGTCACTCGGTCGGCCAGCTTCAGCGCTTCGAGGTCTTGTTGGAACGCGGCCAGTGACTGTGCGAGGTGCGCGAGCAATCCGGTGTGAGCGTCCGCTTGCATCGCATGTGTGTCATAGCCACCGTGCGTCGCGTACAAGACTCGCACACCAAGATCGGCTGACAAAATTTGAGCGGCTCGACGGAGTTGCGGACCGAGTTCGCCCTCGGGGTACGCGACCGACGACTGATACTTCGCGGCCGAATCGTGCAGTTTCTCTGACGCGCGATACACCACTTTCGCTTGATCGCGCAGGAAGTTGACCGGTCCGGTCGCAG
>JAYVQJ010001080.1:0-3930 GCA_043777235.1 Planctomycetia bacterium | reverse complement strand
AACCGTCCGACCGCTGCTCAGAGCTTGTCGCAGCCGCCTCTACGCCTACACAACTTTGAAATAGATGGTTTCGATATCTTTCCAGCCACTCTGCAACTTCTTCGAATACACTAACTTGTAATCGCCGGCAGGACGCGTTCCGAAGTTAAAGTCAACATGAGTATCGCCCCCGACGATTACCCCGCTCGAGGCACCCCCGCCGGTCCAGCTCCCGTCAAGTGCCTGCCTTTTAATTTCGACTTCCACTTGAACTAATTTCGTACGAGTTCCCTCGAATTTGACCTCTTGGGCTGTCGTCAATGTACCACCATTGGTTGGGCTGATGATTTGGTACGGTGATTTCCACACCATAAAAGTCTCAGGCAGAGCAGTGTCATGCATTGGCTGGCCGTCCGATGCAACAACTGTTGCGGCGAACGACCAGCCATTAACACTATCGTCGGTCCCATCTTGGCTGCCAATGTTATCAGCGTTCGCCACGGTGATGACTCCGTTGGCATCAATGTGAAATGTTCCAGACGGGTCATTGCCCGAATCACCGTTCTCAAAGGAGAAAGTCACGTTGTCGCCGTCAGGATCTGTTGCTGTGGCATAGCCAACGACATCCCCATTGACTGCGGTATCGGGAATTGACAGGAGTGTCACCGAGAGAACCGGAGGCATGTTGCCCATAGCGATTCCACCGCCGTCCAACATCAGGCGCGACTCCAAAACGTAATCGGCGGCGGCGGGCAGAACTGCATTCAATCGCTGGCGACGAGTGCGCTTCGCTCGCAAAACACGAGCAGCAATTCGAGCGAACACTGGCTTGGGGACCAACTTCATGACGAACCTCTCATCCTGTTGAATGACCTGAGCCACGCCGACGTGGCGAAAGTATTCCGCCAACAAACCGCCAGAGTGCGATAATGTGAGGCATGTTATGAAGCGACGTTTTTTTTTTGTCAACCGTACACCGAACTAAATTTCAGAAATTATTCGCTCAGAGTTGGCCGTTCACACTTACAGCCGATCGAGCGAATCGATCCAGCGAGCCATCGCATCGACTCCTTCGGCGTTCGGATAGCGATGCTCCAAGTCCGGCAGGCTGGTGAAGGTTGCCGGGAACTTGATACTTCGCAATCCGTTCGCCGCTCGTTCGAGGATCGGATGAGCCGGATCTTTCGAGCCGCAGATCAACTGAAATTGCAGCCGATACTCCGGCAAGTTCTCCGGCGGACGCTCGGCGATCGGCGATGAAGCGAGAATCAATCCGCGAAACATGTCGCGATGCTTGAACGCCAGATGGGTCGCAAATGGGCCGCTCTTGTCATAGCCGTGCAGCACGACTCGGCCAGCGTCGATCGAATACTTTTTCTGAAACGCGGCGACGGTTTCGTGAACGAACTCTGTTTCGTTGGCCTGCCAACCCGTTCCGATGTTCGCGGCCTTCAAGCCCATCAGAATGATTCCGCGCCGCTCGGCTTCGGACTTCCACAAGTCGTACACGGTCGCTTCCAACGTGTCGCCGGGCGGGTGCAACCAGACCAGCAGCGAATACGCATACGCCGGGTTGTAACTTTCCGGCACGAAGGCCCACCAAGCGTTTTTGCTGTCAGCGACTTCCTCGGCGAAGCGTCCGGTGCGGGGCTTATCGGAACCTTCCGCATTCTTGTCCGCTTCGATTTTGCCATCGTCCTTCTCAACCAACTTCTTCGAGTCGGCTTCGGCGACCGCTTCGATGACCGACGTCGGTAACTCTTTCGGCACGTCGGCCGGATAACCGACGAGTGTCGCTTCGAGTGACTGTTCCTTGCCGTCACGACGCACGACAACGACCGCCTTCTCTGCCGGGCGAACGCGACTGACTTGATCGATCAACTGCGCAGCCGACGTGATCGCCTGATCGCGGAACTTCACAATCCGATCGCGCGGCTTGAGTCCAATCTTCGCCGCCGGGCTGTCCGGATAGACCCAGCGCACTCCGACGCCTTCTCCACTCACCACTTTCTCTCGCGTCGGCAGCATTCCGAGAAATCCCGCCTCGAACGGCGGCAGTTCACCAACGAGCGTCAGGTCCGCTTGTTTGGTTTCGTCGCCGCGCTTGATCGTGATCGCCAGCTTGTCCCCTTCCATCTTGCTGCCGAGCACATGCCGCACCTGCGCCGGTCGCGTCACTTTGTGGCCATCGACTTCCAAAATCTGATCGCCATCCTTGAATCCCGCGCGGTACATCGGCGAGTCGTACCGAACACGATCGACCTTCGTGTCTCCGCCGAATAAGTCGGTCGATGCGAACGTGAATCCCGCCAGCCCCGCTCGCAAGTCTTTCCCTTGCTTCAGCCGATCGAGCATCGCCAACACATCCGTCAGCGGAATCGCGAAGCCGATCCCGGAGTCGTACCACTCGACCCCCGCCACCGGCGAATTGTCCTGCGGCGAAAGCGGCACGAGAATTCCCAGCACCGAGCCATCGACATCGACGAGCGCCCCGCCGTAATTCACCGGCGAGACTTTCGCATCCGTTTGGATCGCCTTGCCCCAAACTCGATTCACCGCACTGACGATCCCGACCGAAGCACTCGGCGAATTCGGATCGAGCGCTCGTCCCACGGCGATCGCCCACTGCCCGACTCGAATGGAAGGCTTCGCGGCCGGCTTCGCGGGGACGAGTCCGTCCGCCTCAACCTTGAGCAGCGTCAGCATCCGCACCGTGTCGTTCGCGATGACCTTCGCCGTCATCCGCTTGCCGTCCGTCGTCGTCACCAGAATCGACGCCGGCTTCGACAAGAAGTTGAACGAACTCGAAATGATGAACCCGTCCGCCGACACGACCACGCCGGTCGTCGGCCCGTTCCCCAGCAGAAAGTTCTGCACTTGATCGAGTCCGCCGACCGTCTCGATCCGCACCAGTGACGGAGCCACTTGCGAGACCGCACGCTTAAACGCCTGCTCTTCGGCCTCTTCAACTTCGCGCGTCGGTGCCTGCCATGCGAACGCCGGACAGGCCGAGACGAGGACCAGAATCAAAGGAAACAACTTGTTCATTGAGTCACCTTGGGCCAATCTGTCTGGCCGACGGCCGTGAGCCGATGGCCGATCGCCGTAATCCTTTTCTGTCTTCGATTCGGAAAAAGGATTACGGCGATCGGCGATCGGCATTCGGCTTTCGGCCGGACTCATTCTTTGTCGCGTTTCTTGGGCACTGGCATTTCGACGTTGACCAGTTCGTTGCCGCGGCGCACGACCAGTCGCAATTGATCGCCCGATTCCAGCCGGCCGATCGCGTCCTGCAACGCTCGGCAGGATTGAATCAACTCGTCGTTGACGAACAGCACGAGGTCATCCGGTTTCAAGCCGACCTTCGCGGCGGCCGAATCCCGCTGGATCGAATCAATGAACGCCGGCGTGCGATCGACGACGTCGGGGACGAGCAAAAATCCGAAATCAACCGGCCGATAGCGGCGCGGTTTGACGCTCGGTTCGGTCTCATCGCTATTCGGGTCGCGCTTCGGCTCGAACTTGCCAGAGATGATTTGCTGGATCGAACTCGCCAGTTCCTTCACGGGGATCGCGTAGTTCATCCAAGTGTTCGACTTTGCATTTCGCAGTTCCAGGCCAATCATGCCCAGCAAGAATCCGTCGCGAGTCGTCAGCACTCCGCCTGCAGCGCCGGAGTTGTTCGTCACGCCATCGACCACGAACACCGGTCCTGAATAAGGGCTGTCGAACACGCCGCGCCGAGCTTCGATCGTCGTCTTCGCCGCGATCACTCCATGCACGACTGACACAGGCTCGTCACCAGCCGCGACGTTGAACATGTTGCTGAAGCCAAGCACTCGCGTTCCGGTTCCCGTCGAGATCGCTTCATCCGGCGGAAAGAACGGGAACTCCAGCCCGTCGGCGTTGTTCAGCTTGAGGACCGCCAGCGCCAATTGCGGTTCGGCCCCC
>JAYVQJ010001079.1:0-3937 GCA_043777235.1 Planctomycetia bacterium | reverse complement strand
GGGAATGACCACCTTGTCGATCATTGAGAAGAAGCGGACTCATGCCGACATCGCCATCGACTTCGCCACGAAGCTGCTGTTGCAAGCGAGTCTGAAGGGAGAAGAGCGGTCGAACACACTCTACCAGCGAGCGTTGGCGTACTCTGCCGTGCAGAATCCACCGAAGGCGATCGCAGACTTGCAAGAGGCCGTTCGCATCACGCCCAATCATTTGGGTGCTCGCGTCGATTTGGGCGGAGCGCTCGCGGCCGTCGGACAGAGCACCGCCGCGATGAACGCCTACAACGATGCGGTCAAAGCGTTTCCCAATTTGCCGCTGGTCTACAACAACCGAGGTTTCTTTGAGCAGTCTGTCGGCAGGCTCGATGACGCGATCATCGACTTCACCAAGGCGATGGAACTGGACCCGCAATTCATCGAAGCGATTTCCAACCGTGGATTCGTCAGTTTGAATAAAGGGGATTACGAAGCTGCCGAAGCCGATTTCACGCAGTCGCTGTCGCTCAACGCCGCTCAGCCGAGCGTGCTGAGTCTCCGAGCTGGCAGCAAGCTCTCACGCGGCGACATCGACGCGGCGATCACCGATTACAACGAAGTTCTGAAATGGGACAGCAAGAACAGCTACGGCCATGCGGAACTTGGATTCGCCTTGTTCTTTGCCGGCAAATCGCAGGAAGCGCTCGTCGAACTCGACAAGGCGGCGGCGATTGATCCGAAAGCGAAATTCGTTTTGCCGTGGCGCTATCTGGCGATGCTGGCACTCGACCAGAAGTCGCAAGCCGATGCGAAATTCGCAGCCGACTTGACGATCCCCAAAGAGAAACGAGAGTGGCCTGACCAACTGCTGGCCTACCTTGGCAACAAGCAATCAGAACTAGAACTTCGAAATGCCATCAACAAAGATCCGAACGCCGCTGACGCTCAACTCTGCGAAGCCGAGTTCTTCATCGGCCAGCGCAAGTTCGTCGCCGGCCAAAAGGACGCCGCCAAGGTCCACTTCGCGGCCGCGCTCAAATCGAAAGCCACGCAGTTGTCCGCGTACCGCGGCGCGAAGTTGGCAACGAAGTAGTTCGTAGGATGGGTCAAGTCATCGAGACCCATCACGTCGATGATCTGTTTCCGGTGGGTCTCGATGACTCGACCCACCCTACGATGATTACAGGCAGCGACTGGAACGGAGTCCCTCTTGATCCTCAACGACAGCGATCTCATTCTCGTCACCGGAGCGACTGGCCTCGTCGGCAGTCATGTGGCCGAGCAAGCTCGAAAGCGGGGTCACAAAGTTCGCGCGGTTGTTCGCAAACCGAGTCAGTGCTCGGACCTCACGAACTGGGGCGTCGAGTTGGTCGAAGGAGACATGACCAATCGCGACTCGCTGATTCGCGCTGCGAAAGGAGCGACCGTCATCGTTCACTGCGCGGCGAAGGTCGGCGATTGGGGACCGACCGACGAATACCGCACGGTCAACGTCGACGGCCTGCGCGATTTACTCGGTGCTGCGGAATCGAGCGGCTCGCTGAAGCGATTCGTGCATATCAGTTCGCTCGGTGTCTATCCCGCTTGCGACCATCACGGCACTGACGAGTTCACTCCGGTCAGCACCACGGGCATCGACGGTTATACGCTCACGAAAGTCGAAGCCGAGAACCTCGTCCGCGATCATATCCGCGATCATCGCTTGCCCGCCGTGATTCTGCGGCCGGGATTCATCTACGGCCCGCGCGATCGGACGATCCTGCCAAAGGTGTTGGCTCGCATCAAAACCGGCGGTTTCAAGTTTCTGGGTGACGGCCGGCAATTGCTCAACAACACGTTTGTCGGCAATCTCGTGTCGGCGATCTTTCTGGCGATCGAAAAGGACGACGTCGTCGGCGAGCTATTCAACATCACCGATAACCGCTTGGTCTCACGGCGCGAGTTCATCGGCACGATCTGCGAAGCGGCCGGCCTGCCGACTCCAACCAAGAATGTCCCGCTGCCAGTCGCAAAGACGTTGGCCAATCTGATGGAAGCGGTCTATCGAATGCTCGGCAAGAAGGAAGCTCCGCTGCTGTCGAGTGCGCGGATCAAATTCCTCGCCTTGAATCTCGACTACAGCATCGACAAGGCCCGACGGTTACTGGGTTATGCTCCTCCGACGGATTTCACCGAGGCGATGCGGACGACGATCGCGTGGTCGCGTGAAGCGGGGCTGGTCGGCTGAACGAAACGTAGCCCGGTCACTCCGTGACCGGGATTAAAGTAGGCCGGTCACTCCGTGACAGGAATTCGGGTCACGGAGTGACCCGTCTACGTTGACGCACTCGTCACCATTGGTTTTCTTCGATAGTCTCGCGGCATGTCACTCGCCACTCCTACCACTGAAACGGCGGTTGCCGTCGTTCCGCCCACCGGGCTGACGTGGCCGAAGGTTCGGCGTTGGACCGTGAAACGGCTGATCGCGTTGGTCATTTTGACGACGCTGTATGTGCTGTCGATCGGCCCGATGTGGTGGGTCTGGTACAGCGGCATGTACGTCTCCACCGAGGCCAATTATTTGGTGATCGTGTTCTATGAGCCGCTGCGGCGGGCGTGTCACATCGAGTGGATCGACCGGATCGTCACGGCCTACATCGAGTGGTGGATTCTGTGAGGCCAAGATTCGCAGGACTTCCGGCTTCGGCGAAGTCGGACCACCGAAATCGAGTGGTGGATTTTGTGAGGTCAAGATTCCCTGCCGAGTGACGAACGACGCCGTTAGAATCTGTGTCCATTCCGCCGTCTCAATTTTCTCTCAGTCCAATTTCCCGTCCTGGAGATCACATCATGGGGTTGCTCGACAAACTGCGTGGCGAACTGGTTGACATCATCGAGTGGGTCGATGATTCCAAACACACTCTCGTTTGGCGGTTTCCTCGGTATCAAAACGAAATCAAGAACGGGGCGCAGCTCATCGTTCGACCAGGGCAGAAAGCGATCTTCGTCCATCGCGGCGAGATCGCGGACATCTTTGACGAGGGACACTACGAACTCAAAGCGGACAACCTGCCGATCCTCAGCACGATCATGGGCTGGAAGCACGGCTTCAACAGCCCATTCCGATCCGAGGTGTACTTCGTCAGTACGAAGCAAATCACTGACTTGAAGTGGGGTACGCCAAATCCCGTGATGCTTCGCGATCCGGAGTTCGGACCGATCCGCCTGAGAGCCTTCGGGACATACACACTCAAAGCGGTCGATCCGAGGGCACTGCTGAAAGAACTGGTTGGCGCAGCCAGCGAATTCAGCAGCGACGAGCTGTCCGAGTTGATGCGGTCGATCATCACGCAAGCGTTCTCCGACATGCTGGGGACGCAGAAGATCGCCGCGCTCGACTTGGCGGCTCACTATCAGGAGATGGGAGCGGAACTTCGCAAGTTGGTCGCCGAACGGATTGACGACGAATACGGACTCGACATCCCGCAGTTGTTCATCGTCAACGTGTCGTTCCCAGAAGCGGTTGAGAAAGCGCTCGACACGCGCACGAGCATGGGAGTTGTGGGCGACATGAACAAGTTCCAGCAGTATCAGATGGGGAACGCGATGATGGCCGCAGCCGAGAACCCCGGCGGTGGCGGAGCCGATGGGATGGGACTCGGCATGGGCTTCGCAATGGCGAATCGGATGGCTCAGATGGGTGCGGCTCCGGTGGCTCAAGCCGTCTCCGCGCCGCCGCCAGTTCCTAACGCGGCGACATGGCATGCCGCGATCGGCGGACAATCATCGGGGCCGTATGCGCTCGCGCAGATTCAAACAGCGATTCAAGCGGGACAGATTGATCGCGCGACGCTCGTGTGGTGCGCCGGCATGGCGAATTGGCTTCCGGCTGGAGAGGTTGCTCAAACCGCCGGCCTCTTTGGAGCCGCTCCGCCGCCGTTGCCACAGTAGCATTGGTTCGTTCTTGCGAATGATGATCGTG
>JAYVQJ010001078.1:0-3939 GCA_043777235.1 Planctomycetia bacterium | reverse complement strand
CGCACCAAACCGTCTCAGCCATCAAGGGATCTTCACGACAATGAGCTTCAAGTTGGGAATATCTTCAAAGTCCTTGGCGTTCGGCGTGAGCAACGTGCATTTGCGTTGGATGGGTTGTGCAGCGAGCCAGAGGTCTTTGATGCGAAAGTCCGAGCCGCGTCCGGCCTTCGCAGGAAGTGAATCAGACTCAGCGCCTCACGCGCCGCTCGCGACTCGGCCTTTGGAGTGCTCCGTGTCAGCGGAGCTTTGGATTTGTCGCGGAGCGTCTTTCTTTGGATGACGTGCTCGGAGCAAAGCAGAAAGCCAAAGGCTGCGCCAAGGAATCCAAAGCTGTGCTGACACACAGCACTCCAAAGTTATTTCCATTCGCGAGCGAATTGCAGGGCGCGCTGGCGGACGGATTCGCTGATCGTCTGGTCGGAGGAGATCACGTCGAGCCAATCGGAGCGTGGTTTGTCTTGGCGACGCAGCCAGTGAATCAAACTCAACGCTTCCTGCTCCGCCCGCAGTTCCGGCGTCCACGGCCGCGCGTCCCACAGCTTCACCGTCTGATCATGGCTTGTCGACGCCAGCCGGTTCCCGTCCGGGCTGAACGCCACGCTCATGACGTAGCCGGTGTGCCCTTTCAACGTGAGCGCCAGCTCGCCGCTCGTGGCGTCCCACACCTTCACCGTCTGATCATCGCTTGCCGACGCCAGCCGTTTCCCGTCTGGGCTGAACGCCACGCTCCAGACCGGGCCGGTGTGTCCTGGGAGATTCAACTGGTAGGCATGGGCCGCGTGGTTCCAGTAATACCACTCGAAGCCGCGCAGGTCTTCTTCGCCCGGCAGCGGCTCGTGTTGCTGCAATAATTCTCGGAGCCTGCCGACGCGGTTGTCTTCCCACGCCGCCTGCGCCAGGTTCATGTGCGAGAGATAGAGCAGCCGCCGCGCCCGCTGGGCCTCTTGGTCCGCGAGACCTCGCGCCACGTCCGCCGCGATGCGCTCTTTGTCCGCCTCCGCTCGGGCATTATCTGCTTTGGCCCGAAGATCCCGTTCACGCCCCGCCACGTCTCGCTCACGACCCGCCACGATGATGCTGCCGACCGCGACCGCGATCAACAGCACGGCGATGGCACCGGTCAGGCTCGCGACCGTTGGGTTGCGTCCGCACCACTTTCTGGCTCGTTCCCAGTGGGTGATGGGGCGGGAGTGGATGGGTTCGCCTTTGAGGAAGCGGTGGAGTTCTTCGGCGATGGCGGCGGCGGTGGGGAAGCGGCGGGTGGGGTCTTTCTCCAGGCACTTCAGGCAGAGCGTGTCGAGGTCGGCGGGGACTTGGCTGTTGAGCTTCGATGGGGGCGGCGGGTCTTCGCTACGGATTTGATCGAGCAGCAATTTTTGATCGCGCTCGCCTCGGAACGGACGCTCGCCGGTGAGCAGCTCGAACAGGATGACGCCCAACGCCCAGATGTCCGTGCGGCAATCAACGGCGTGACTGTCGCGCGTTTGTTCGGGAGACATGTACGCGGGCGTGCCGAAGACGTGACCTTCAAACGACTGCACATATCCAGCTTGGGTTTCGCGCTTGGCCATGCCGAAGTCCATCACATGCGGCTGGTCATCGTTGTCGATCAAGATGTTCTGCGGTTTCAGGTCGCGATGGATCACGCCCGCCTCGTGAGCGGCGTGGAGCGCCTCGGCCACCTTGCGGCACAACTCGGCGGCCCGCTTTGGTGCGAAGGTGCGACCCTGATCAAGTTCGGCTTCGAGCACCTTGTCCAAGTCCTGGCCATGAACCAGTTCGCTGGCGATGAACGGCCACTTGTCCTTTCCGTCAAACGGAGCTTCGCCGATCTCGAACACAGTGACGATGTGCGGATGATGCAAGTGCGACGCCGCTTGAGCCTCTCGCAAGAAATTCTGATGTCTCCCAGGACGTGGAAACTTCAACGCGACTTCTCGTTGCAACTGCGGATCGAACGCTCGCCAGACTTCGCCGAAGCTCCCTTTGCCAAGTGGTTTGTCGCCGAGCAATTGAAACCGTCCGAATCGTTCGACCACTTCCGGCCGCTCAGAAGCTGCCGGTTGCTGCGCCGTTGCGCCCGGCAAAGCGGTTGCCGGCTGGATTTTGGCTCGCTCGTCGCGGCTGATCCGGCTCCGGCAGGACGGGCAGAGCACATCGTCCGTTGGATCATCGACCAGTTCAATCAACACCTGACAGTGCGGACAGCGGATGTGGAACGCTCGCGTTTCCAGGAACGCCGGATTGTCCGGCAGCGGTGCGCCATCGGGAATTGCCAACAGGTCGTCGAGTGATTTCAGGGCGACCGACGGGAACCGGCTGAGATAGTCTTCCGGCTGCGGACTTTCACCGAGCAGTCGCCGGTAGTCGATGTCGAGTCCGATCAACTCGTGCAGCAGTGCGTCTCGGCGTGGGCCGCTCGACTCGGCAAGGTAGTCTTCCAACTGAGGGGGTGTTGCTCCTTGACGCACTATCCTCCAAGCGGCTTCAAAGCGATCGGCGATCTGATCGAGCCATTCGCGTGTGAATGGATCGTCTGCCGCGTCGTCGCGTGGCGGATTGGCTTGGTTATTGTGTTTGGACATTGCGCCGCTCCGAATGGGTTCATGCCAGAGATTGAACCGATCGAACATCGCACCGGGTCAAGACCGAGACAACAACCTATCGACGCAGTTCTTCGTACGCCAACCGAACGACGCGAGTCCGCGGCGTCGATACCGAACAACTCGCGAATCGTCTGCCCACACCGACATGATTTTCGCGAACATCGACGCTCCCGACGTGACCGCATTCAAGTGGTCAATAAGCGAACAGGTCACGATCGTCACGCCGACCCGATCAATTGGGTCGCGACAATCAACTTTTCCAAGAACTCCTGTCGGGCAACTGGTCGTGCTAGCGAGTTGAGTCCGTGAAGGAACTGGTTTGCCACGGACGGCGGTTGGCTCTGTCGCTTGCCCAAGGAGAGTTGCTATGACGAATTGCACGTTCTTTGCTGATCAACTGCCGCGCCTGAGAGAGTTCCTGATCGGGGTCTGCCTCGCACTGGCCATGTTGGCCCCAACATTTGCCGAAGAGGCGGAGTTCACGACGGTCCCTGCCAGGACTGCTCCTGCCGCAGCCCGCAGTCCGCAACCGTCGGATGACGCTGTGGTGCCATCGAATGATGTCGCCCCATCACGGCTCGACATTGACGCCGAAGTCCGGTCAATCCGCGAACTTCGCCGGCGCGGAGAGATCGCGAAAGCTCGCAGTGGTGTGGTTGCGCTGGTGGCGAACCTGGAAAAGCGAAACGTCGCGGTCTCTTCAGACGTCCGACTGCTCGAAGCGCGCCTGCACATCGAGTATGGCCGCACGCTTCCGCAAGAGGGCAATCAAAGGACCGTTCTCGATCCCAAGCGAGGCACGATTGTCGAGATCGTCAATCCGGCCAAAGACCAGTACCGGCAAGCAGGCGACGTCCTGCGAGCGATGGTGAAGGCAGAGCCGCACAACACGGCGGCTTGGATCTTGTTCTTGCGAGCCGCTTCAAATGAGGCTCGGCCGACAGCCAAAACACCGCTCGACCGAAATCAAATGCAGTGGGTTCACGACAACGCGAAGCAGTTGCTGCGGAACACCACGTTGTCGCGACAGGAACAGGCTCAGCTTAAATACCTGCTCGGCATCGCTCACTTCGAGCTTCCATGCGGCACGGATCGAGGTCGTGCTGACTTCGCGGAGTCTTTGCGTCTGTTTCCGTCTGACCAAGCGGAACAAACCGTGTACGGCCTCGATGGCATTCGGCTGATCAGCACCACGCTGCCCGACCTGTGGGAGCCGGTCACTCGGAAGTGATCGTTCCGTGGGATGGGCACGCTTGCCAGTCCAAGCCGTGTCACGGGCAGGAGTGCCCGCCCTGCTGGAAGGAAAGGGCGGCTCTCCGCGACTCGTGTTGAA
>JAYVQJ010001077.1:0-15586 GCA_043777235.1 Planctomycetia bacterium | reverse complement strand
CAGATCGTTCCCGACTTGAATGTCTTCGGACACAGCCGCTTCCCGATTCAAGCGGCGCTGTATCACCCGCCGGGCGGCATCATCCGGCACGACGCGGTTGTGTGGGCGTACGCTCGCGGAGTCGATCGAGGCGGCGGAGAGGTTCATCAGAAGACCGAAGTGAGCGGCATCGAAGTCCGCGATGGACAAGTCGAGGCGGTCGTCACGAATCGCGGACGGATCAAGACGAAGACCGTGCTCAACGCGACGGCCGGATACGCGGGAATCATAAGCCGCATGGTGGGACTCGAAATCCCGATCGAGACGCATCCGTTGCAAGCGGCGGTGACCGAGCCGCTCAAGCCGTTTCTCAATTCGGTGATCGTCTCATCGACGTTGCACGTTTACGTTTCGCAAACCGATCGCGGCGAGTTGGTGCTCGGAGCGGAAGTCGATGATCACGCCAGTTACTCACTTCGCGGCACACTGGCGTTTCTCGAAGGAGCGGCGACGCATTTGCTGGAACTGTTCCCGCACCTCGCAAACGTCAAGATCCTGCGACAGTGGGCGGGGCTGTGCGACATGACTCCCGATTACTCGCCGATCATGGGAGGCACGCCGGACGTCAAAGGCTTTTACATGACCGTCGGCTGGGGCACTTACGGATTCAAAGCTGGCCCCGCTTCGGGCAAGTTGATGGCCGAACTGATCTCGTCCGGCAAGACGCCGGAGAAGTTGGAACCGTTTGCGCTAACTCGGTTCTACGAAGACCGGCTCGTCGGCGAGAAGGCGGCTGCTTCGGTCTCGCATTAATCCAAATGCTTCGCGTTGGTATTCAAGCCTGAAGCGCCAGCGAAGCCGGCAAACGGGGAAACTTCGCTGGCGCTTCAGGCTTCAATTCTGCATGCTGCTCAATCGCGAGGTTTGTTTGCGATCTCGACCACAATGAAGCTATCGGCTCCGTCTTCGATGTCTCCGTTCTGCGACGTGACGATCAGCGGCACGACGTGTCGTCCGGCGGGTAATTGATCGGCCACTTGGAATTTCAGCTCGACACGAGCGGTTCCGTTTTCAGGGACCGTGATATCGCTCGACCACGGTGACGCGACCAAGCCCTGATCGAGTCGCAGCCGTAACGTCTCCGCCTGCGGCAGCGGGTTGTCGATGACAACCGTCGTCTTGAGGGCCTCACCAGGTGACCCACTGACGAGCAACGGTTCGACTTGAATGCGGCTGGGATTCCAGTCGCGACGGAAGCGGCCGGAGAGGGAGATCGCATCGGCGGCTTTCGCGGTGGCTTGGCCCCAGGCGACTCGGCGTTGAAAATCTTCGGCGTTGAATGCGAATGCTCCGCCATGTTCGGCGAGCACCCAATCGGGTTTCGCATCGAGCACGGCTTGAGCGCTCTTGGCGTACAGATCAGGCCAACCGCGATTGCGTCCCGACCAGCCGCCGCTGCCGGAGAATTGATCGGCATGAAAAAAATTATCGGCGGTGAAGAAGCAGTTGTGGCCGTCGATCGTCGCTTGCAGGCCCATCGTGAAATAGGTCTGGCCGGGGAAGTGCCGCACGGCGAATGAGAACTCGCGCCAGGTCGCGGTCTCGTTCGCCTTCAGCCATCGGTCGGTACGGATCGAGCGAGCATCCAGGCCGAACGCGGTGACTCGAAACGGTTCGGCAATCGGCCGTGCGATCTCGTCGAGCGTCCAGACCTCAAACGAATCACGGTTCGGCAACTGGTGCAGGCCGACGTAGTGATCGTTGTGAGCGTGACTGATCAGCACAACTTCGATCGGACCGAGTTGCTCGTCGCGCTGCAACCGGCGGATCTGTTCGCCGAGCGTCGCTCCGAACGGATCGAAGACTGCGATTGGACCGGCCTCAGAGCGCAGCACGAATGTGTTGCCGGTCAGAAAGAGATGCGGCGAGAGCTTCGTCCACGGCTTCTCACCGGCGGTCGCGACTTGGTCTTTAGCGAGGAACTCGTACTGCGGTTCCTGGCCGAGCCGTTGTTTGCTGAACCGCTCGAAGCTCTTCAGAAAGCCGGCTTTGTCGACGAGCTCCGCGGTTTCTTCGAGCGCGGCGACGATGTCGTCTCGCAGCACCGGACCGTGTTCAGGGCAGAGAAGTTTCGGTTTTCGCGACGCCAATTTGCGAAGCGATTCGGCGGTCGCCTTCAGGCCGATGTCGGTCCAATGATCCCAGTCGGTCGTGTAAGGCGACCAGAGTTTGTCGCGCGTCGCGAACGCATCGCCGCAGAAGATGATTTCGGTCGCATCGTCAGACGATTGTGTCCGGCGGCTCGCCGCGAACGCAACGTGATCGCGGCTGTGGCCAGGAGTGGCGAGGACGGTCAGTCGCCAGCCGTGCCAGTCGATGGTCTGGCCGTCTTCCAACGAGCAATCAATCTGGTCGATGCCGGTCGGATGCACGAGATAGGTGAAGGCGTTGAAGGTGCGTTCCTTCAAGGCGGGTTCTTTGCCGGGAATCAATTCCGGCAGGCACGCGGTCCAAAAACGGCGCACGCCGTCGCTGTGCAGCCACTCGGCCGAGGCTTTCGGAGCTTGTACCGGGATTCCCGCCGCGATCAGTTCGCGAGCCAGTGCGCTGGTGTCTCGGTGATGATGAGTCAGCAGGCAGCGTTCGATTCGGCGGACGTTGAGCGATTCCAGTCCGCGCCAGTCGATGGCTCGTGAGGCTCCGATCAACAAAGCAGCGTCGCCGTCGATAAGGACGTATCCGCAGGGAAGACCGACTGAACGCCACACGCCTGGAGCGATTTCTCGCCAGCGATGGTTGGTCGGCTCGCCGCGCACCAACCAGACGGTGGCGAGCAGCAGGCAGATGCAGGAGAGAGCGGTGGCGAATTTGCGCATGGTGAGATCGAGGTGGTGGGGGTCCACCGACACCGTCAATTCCAAGAGTGTTTGTTCCCGCGTGAATGTAGGCGAGTGCAAAGTGGCGAGTGAAGAGTGCAAAGTGAAGAGTTACGGGCAGCAGAACACTCTGCCCGCTTTCATTCAGGCACTTTGCACTTTGCATTCTTCACTCGTCACTTTGCACTGCACGACCGCTTCGTGACGTTCCGGGTGTCGCGATACTTTCAGCGCTGGCTGATCGGGCGGAACGGGCGCGGGGGTGGGCCGATGTAGTCGGCGGTGGGGCGGATCAGGCGGTTGTCGGCGCGTTGCTCGAAGACGTGAGCGGCCCAGCCGGCGGTGCGGGCGAAGACGAAGAGTGGTGTGAACAACGGCGTCGGAATGCCGAGGAAGCGGTAGGCTGACGCGGCGTAAAAGTCGAGATTCGGAAACAGCTTCTTCTCGTGGCGCAGGACTTGTTCGATGCGCTCGGAGACGTCGAACAGTCGCATGTCGCCGCTGGCTTGGGCGAGACGGCGGCTCAATTCTTTAATCACGTCGGAGCGCGGGTCGCGAGTTCGATAGACGCGATGGCCGAAGCCCATGATCTTTTCTTTGCGGGCCAGTGCGCCGAGCACTCCTTGCTCGGCTTGATCGGGATCGGTGAAGCGGTCGATGAGTTCCATCGCTTGCTCGTTGGCTCCACCGTGCAACGGGCCGCGCAGTGTGCCGATGCCGGACGTGATCGCCGAATACATGTCAGAGAGTGTTGAGGCGGTGACTCGCGCGGCGAACGTCGAGGCGTTGAATTCGTGCTCGGCGTAAAGCGTGAACGAAGCATCCAAGGCTCGGCGATGCTCGGCGGTCGGTTGGACACCGTGTAACAGGTGCAGGAAATGGCCGGCCATTGTCGGCTCCGGCGATTCGGTCTCTATGCGGTTGCCTGAACGGGCGAAGTGATGCCAGTAGGCCAGTGCCGACGGGAAGATCGCCAGCAGACGCTCCGTGACACGTTGCTGATCGGCGGCCGAATGCTCCGGTTCGAGGCAGCCGAGCGCCGAGCACGCGGTTCGCAGGACGTCCATCGGATGCGCCGACTCCGGCAGTTGGGCGAGCACTGCTTTCAACTGCGCGGGCAGACCTCGCTGTGATTGCAGACGGGCCAGGAACTCGTCCAACTCGGATTGCTTCGGCAGTTCGCCATACAGCAGCAGCCAGGCGACCTCTTCAAAGGTAGCGTGCTCGGCGAGATCTTCGATCGAGTAGCCGCGATAGGTCAGGCCGGCTCCTTCTTTGCCGACGGTGCTGAGTGCCGTCTGGCCGGCAACGATGCCTTCGAGTCCGGTCGGTTTCGTGGGTTCGGTCATGGTCGTTCTCCGGGATGCGGGGCGGCGTCGAGGTTACTCGACACGATATTTCAGGACGTCGTACAGCTCGGCACGCGATTGCAACTGCGGGATCAGTGGAACCTGTGTGCCGCATTGTCGCAGAGTGTCGTAGGTCATCTTCGCAGCAGCGCTCATCGCTCGGAAGGAGGTCAGCGGGTACAGGGCCAGTCGGATGCCGACGTCTCGCAATTCGTCGAGCGTGAAGAGGGGCGTCTTGCCGAACTCGGTCAGGTTCGCCAGCACGGGGACCGGTACGGCGGACGTGAACTGGCAGTATTCGTCGAGCGTCGTCAACGCCTCGGCAAAGATCATGTCCGCTCCAGCCGCGACGTATTGGTTCGCGCGGTCGATTGCAGCGGCGAGTCCCTCGACGGCGGTGGCATCGGTGCGAGCCATCACGACGAAACCGGGATCGGTTCGCGCGTCGAGCGCGGCTTTAATCCGATCGAGCATCTCGGTGGCCGAGACCAACTGTTTGCCGGGGAGATGTCCGCAGCGTTTGCGATCAACTTGGTCTTCGAGATGAATCGCCGCGACGCCGACTCGGATCATCTCACGCACGGTCTGAGCCATGTCGCCGAATCCGGTATCGACATCGACCAGCAGCGGCAGCGACGTCGCGCTCGTGATGCGGCGAGCGTCCTCGACGACGTCGGCCAGCGTCGTGATTCCGACGTCAGGGACTCCGAACGAGGCATTCGCGACGCCGGCTCCGGAAAGATACAGCGAGCGAAATCCGGCCCGTTCGGCCAGCAATGCCGAGTACGCGTTGATCGTGCCGACGACTTGCAGCGGACGCTCGGCATCCACGGCGGCGCGAAATCGGAAGCCCGGAGAATTCTCGGACGAAGAAGCGTGCATGAGTCACCTGGAACCGCGACCGACAAAATGATTGGCGGGCAGTATATTCCGCACGCCGTAGAATGGCGTGCCCGGCGATCGAATTGTGTCCGGCCGAGAATTCATCACAGACAACGGCGTAGGGTGGGACCAGCGACAGCGCCGGCCCACTATTTCACGAAGAACTCGGTGGGCCGGCGCTGCGCTGGTCCCACCCTACTTTCAAAACGAGCCAAACGAATGACTGCGAGTCCTCCTTCGCTTCCTCCCGATTCCCTCTTGGCCGAAATCGCCGATTACGTCTCTACCGAGAAGGCTTTCAGCGACGAGTCCCAAACGACGGCTCGGCTGTGTCTCATGGACAGTCTGGGCTGTGCGTTGTTGGCTCTGAACTTTCCGGAATGCACGAAACTGCTGGGGCCGGTCGTGCCGAACGCGGTGTTGCTCAGTGGTTCGCGAGTCATCGGCACAGATTGGAAGCTGGACCCGGTGCAGGCCGCGTTCAATCTCGGCACGATGATTCGCTGGCTGGATTACAACGACACTTGGCTGGCCGCCGAGTGGGGTCATCCGTCGGACAACTTCGGCGGCATTCTGGCGACGGCCGATTACCTCAGCCGTCAGCGAGCGGCAGCAGGCCGACCGACGCTCTCGGTGCGAGACGTTTTGACCGCCGCGATTCAGGCGTATGAGATTCAAGGAGTGCTCGCGCTGGAGAATGCCTTCAACCGAGTCGGTCTCGATCATGTGATCCTCGTGCGGATCGCGACAACGGCGGTCGTGACGCGAATGCTTGGCGGGGCGCGACAACAGGTGCTCGATGCCGTCAGCAATGCGTGGCTCGACGGCGGAGCGTTGCGAACGTATCGGCATTGGCCGAACACCGGTTCGCGGAAGAGTTGGGCGGCCGGTGACGCGACGCGACGCGGCGTGCAACTCGCGCTGTGGACGATGGCTGGCGAGATGGGCTATTCGACAGCACTTTCGGCGAAGCAGTGGGGCTTTCAAGATGTCGCGTTGCATGGCAAACCGATCACGCTCGGTCGGCCGCTGGGCAGTTATGTGATGGAGAACATTCTCTTCAAGGTGTCGTATCCGGCCGAGTTTCACGCTCAGACAGCCGTCGAGGCGGCGGCTACTTTGCATCCGCAAGTGCGTGATCGCTGGCAGGACATCGCGAAAATCCGCATCGCAACGCACGAGTCGGCGTTGCGAATCATCAGCAAGACTGGCCCGCTGCGGAATCCGGCCGATCGAGATCACTGCTTGCAGTACATGGTCGCCGTCTGTCTTCGACGAGGCACGTTGACCGCCAAGGACTACGAAGACACGGCCGCCGCCGATCCGCTGATCGACCAACTTCGCGACCGGATGGAAGTGGTCGAAGAGCCGCGTTACTCGCGCGAGTATCTTGATCCCGACAAACGCTCGATTGCGAATGCGATTCAGATTGAGTTTACCGATGGCTCGAAGACTGACCGCGTTGAAGTCGAATACCCGATTGGGCATCGCCGACGGCGCACCGCCGCGGTGCCAATGCTGCGAGACAAGTTTCAGCACAACGCTGAGACGCGATTCGCGCCGGAACGTGTCCAACGATTGCTCGAACTGTTTGCGGAAACGAGCCGACTGGATTCGATGTCGGTTCACGAATTCGTTGGATTGTTTGCGGGGACGGGACGCTGAAAAGTAGACCGGTCACTCCGTGACCGGAACATTCGAGTCACGGAGTGACTCGTCTACTTTCTTCGGCAAGCCCCTTTAGAATTCTGCTGCGACGAATCATTCTTCAGTTCGCCGAGGAGTCATCGACGTGTCCACACAGCGTGAATTGCTTCGCGACCTCGAACAGCAAGAGCAGCAGCTTCGCGAAGGGGGCGGTGCTGCGGGAGCCGCTCGGCAGCGGAAGCTCAACCGGCTGACGGCTCGCGAGCGGATCGCGGAGTTGCTCGATGCGGAGACGACGTTCTTTGAACTCGGCTTGTGGGCGGCGTGGGGGATGTATCCCGAATGGGGCGACGTGCCGGCGGCGGGTGTCGTCGTGGGACTCGGCCGAATCAGCGGGCGGCCGTGCGTCGTGATCGCGAATGACGCGACGGTTAAAGCGGGAGCGATGTTTCCGCAGTCGGTCAAAAAAGTTCTGCGAGCACAACGGATCGCGTCGCTGTTCCGACTGCCGATCGTGTACCTCGTCGATTCGTCGGGCGTGTTCCTGCCGCTGCAAGACGAAATCTTCCCGGACGAGGACGACTTCGGCCGCATCTTCCGGAACAACGCGGTGCTGTCGGCGGCCGGCATCCCGCAGTACGCCGCCGTGATGGGGAACTGCGTCGCGGGCGGAGCGTATTTGCCCGTGCTCTGCGACACGGTCGTGATGACCGAAGGGAGCCAACTCTTCCTGGCCGGCCCTGCACTGGTGAAGGCGGCGATCGGGCAGGTGGCAGATCCCGAAGAACTCGGCGGCGCGGAGATGCACGCGGCGATCAGCGGCACGATCGACTTCCGCGAACCAGACGATCACGCCGCGCTCGTTCGAGTGCGACGATTGCTGGAACTGCTCGCCGATGATCGAGCCACACTAACCCGAAGCGTGAGCGAGGGCGGATCAGCTAATGGCGTCGATTCCGGCTCGCCCTCTCTCACGCTTCGGGTTACTGACGATGTTGCGACTGCTCGCGATCCGAGCGAACTGCTCGACCTGGTGCCAACAGAGGGACAATCCGAATACGACATGCGCCGCGTGCTGGAATGCCTTGTTGATCGCGACTCTCTGCAAGAGTTCAAACCCGAATACGGACAGTCCATCGTGACGGCGTTCGCGAAGATCGGCGGACATTCGGTCGGCTTCGTGGCGAATCAGCGAATACGCAGCAAGTCGCGACGCGGTGAACTCGAATTCGGCGGCGTGCTGTATCCCGACAGTGCCGAGAAGGCCGCTCGGTTCGTGATGGACTGCAATCAATCGGGCGTGCCGCTGATCTTCCTGCAAGACGTGCAAGGCTTCATGGTCGGCAAGCAGGCCGAGCAATCCGGCATCATCCGCGCGGGAGCAAAGTTGGTGAACGTCGTCAGCAACTCGGTCGTACCAAAGCTGACGGTGATCGTCGGCGGTTCGTTCGGAGCGGGCAACTACGCACTGTGCGGCAAGGCCTACGATCCGTGGCTGATTCTCGCCTGGCCGAGTGCTCGATACGCCGTCATGGGAGCCCAGCAAGCGGCCGAAACGCTGCTAACACTCCGCGTACGAGAAGCCGAACGGCAGGGACGTAAGCTGGCCGATGCCGAAATCGCGGAACTTCGCGATTCGATTCGACAACGATACGAGCAACAAACCGACATCCGTTACGGAGCCGCTCGCGGTTGGGTGGATGCGATCATCTCGCCGGTCGAAACTCGCGCGTGGTTGAAGTTGGCGCTGGATGTGTTGCCGAGTCAGCGTGAGAAGCCGCCG
Source organism: Planctomycetia bacterium (assembly GCA_043777235.1). GTDB lineage: Bacteria > Planctomycetota > Planctomycetia > Planctomycetales > Planctomycetaceae > SXKJ01. Next base: position 7,070 of record JAYVQJ010001077.1, on the reverse strand, counting down.
TTTCGAACTGGGGTTTGGCAGGTTTGAAGGAGTTCAAGAATGTCGTCCGTCGTTCGCATCGGTAACGCCCAAGGTTTCTGGGGTGATCGCGGTAGCGCGGCGGCGGAGCTGTTGGCTCGCGAACCGGACCTGGATTATCTGACGCTCGATTATCTGGCCGAAGTGTCGCTGTCGATCATGGCCGTGCAACGTGAGCGAGATCCGAATGCGGGCTACGCGAAAGATTTTGTCGAGGTCGTGCGATCGTTGGCGGACTACTTCAAGAACGGTGGTCGTTGCCGGATCGTGACGAATGCGGGAGGTCTGAATCCACACGGCTGCGCGGCGGCGTGTGTCGCGGCGCTGGCTCAAGCAGGATGTCCTGTGTTGAGCATTGCGGTTGTGAGCGGGGACGATGTGCTCGACGTGCTGCGGGCGACGACTGAAGAGAGCAGTGCAGAGTGCAGAGTGCAAAGTGCAAAGTGCCAATTTGAAAACTTGGATTCCGGGCGGCCGTTGTCGGGTGTACGAGATCGACTGGTCACGGCGAACGCTTATGTTGGGGCGGCTCCGATTGTCGAGGCGTTGCGCCTCGGAGCGGATATCGTCATCACCGGGCGGATCGCCGATCCGTCGCTGACGGTGGCTCCGTGCGTGCATCACTTCGGTTGGTCGCTGACCGACTGGGATCGGCTCGCGGGTGCGACCGTCGCCGGGCACTTGATCGAATGCGGCGTGCAGGTCACGGGAGGCATCTCGACCGATTGGCTGGAGATGCCGGATTCGGCGGAGCTTAGCTTTCCGATTGTCGAAGTGAGCGACGACGGTTCGTGCGTCGTGACGAAGCCGGCTAACACGGGCGGCTGCGTCGATGAGCGAACGGTGAAGGAGCAACTCGTCTACGAGATCGGCAATCCGGACGAGTACCTCAGCCCTGATGTGACGGTCTCATTTCTGTCGCTGTCGGTGGAAGACTTGGGCGACGATTGCGTGCGAGTCAGTGGTGCTCGTGGCCGGCCGGCTCCGGAGACGTTGAAAGTCAGTGCGACGTATCGAGACGGCTTTCGCGCGGCGGGAACGCTGACGATCTTCGGCCGAGACGCCGTCACGAAAGCTCGTCGTGCTGGCGAGATCGTGCTGCAACGCGTTCGCAACGCGGGGTTCGAGTTGCGAGATTCGTTCATCGAGTGTCTCGGCACCGGCGCGAGCGTCCCGGCCGTGCCGAGCATGATCGACGAATCGCAGTTCCTCGAAACGGTCTTGCGAATCGCCGTCGAGTCCGACGATCGAGCGGCCGTCGAATGCTTCGCACGCGAACTGATGCCGCTGGTCACGGCAGGCCCGCAAGGGACGACCGGCTACGCCGAAGGCCGGCCGCATCCGCATCCGGTGTTTCGGTATTGGCCGTGTCTGATCGAGCGTGATCGGGTCACGCCGCGCGTCGAGCTGGTTTCCGAGGCGGCTGAGAAACGAGCGACTGGAGGATGGGCACTCTTGCCCGTCTCAGAGGCTGAGCGTTCCATCATCCGGCGGACGGGCAAGAGTGCCCATCCTCCGGTCGGTCGGTTGAGCGATCTCGCGTATGCTCGCAGTGGCGACAAGGGGACGGGAGCTAACATTGGCGTGGTCGCGCGAGCGCCGGATCATTACGAACTGCTGCTCGATCAACTGACCGCCGAGCGAGTGGGAGAATACTTCGGCTCAATGGGCGTTCTCGAAGTGAACCGCTACGAATTGCCGAACCTGCGGGCGCTCAACTTTGTCGTGAAGGGAATCTTGTCACGGCCGTTGCGAGTCGATGCTCAAGGCAAAGCACTCGGCCAAGCGTTATTGGAAATGCCCTGGCCGCCCGCGAAATGAGGATCGTCATGAATGCTCTCGTTCTCATCGAAGCTGTTGAGCCGGGGATTTCGGTCGTGACATTGAACCGGCCGGAACGGCGGAACGCGCTGAGCATCGCGTTGATGCACGAGCTGTGTGCGGCAATCCAAAGTTTGGCCGCCGATTCGCGTGAGCGAGTTGTGATCTTGCGTGGCGCGGGGCCGGCATTCTGCGCTGGGTTGGATTTGCAGGAGGCGGCGGACCCGAACTTGATCGACTCGTCCGCCGATGCCGTTCGGCGAGTATTGAGCACAGTGCGTGAGACATCGTTGGTCACGATTTGCGCCGCGCATGGTGGCGCGATCGCTGGCGGAGCGGGTTTGATGGCGGCGTGTGATTTGGCCGTCGTTGCAGATGACCTCAAGACGGGCTTCCCGGAAGTGCGACGAGGACTTGTGCCCGCGCTGGTCTCGACGGTGCTCTGCGACAAACTGCGAGACGGGGATGTGCGAGAACTCTTCTTGCTGGGGGAAGTGATCTCCGCTCAACGAGCACTCGCGATGGGACTCGTGCAACGAATCGTTCCGGCGGCGCAACTGCTCGACGAGGCTCAACGACTCGCCCGAACGATTTTGCTCGGCGGACCTGAATCGGTGAGGCAGACGAAGCGGCTGCTCAACATGCACGCGAATCTCGAAGCGGACGATCGGGTCGAGGAATTCATCGCGTCACACTTGCAGGCTCGCCGCAGCGAGGAAGCTCGCGAAGGAGCGGCGGCGTTTCTGGAGAAGCGACCGCCCAATTGGACACCCGGCCGTTCGCCGTAGGCCGGTGGCCGAAAGCCGTAATCCTTTTTTCTGGAAATCGGGAAAGGATTACGGCCATCGGCTCACGGCAAACGGCCGGCAAGTGGAATTCATCACGGAGAGGATTTGACATGAACAGCAGCACGCCCGGCGATTTTCGTCAGCAGCGCGAACAGCAAATGAAGCAGGCCGAAGAGTTGCTGGCTTCGGTGCCGCAGCGACTCGGCATCGGCAAGGGGCTGTTCTGGGGCAAGTTTGTCGCCGATTGGATTTTTCCGTACCCACAGCTTTCAGACGCCGAGCAATCACAGGTCGATCAGTCCTTGGCGGAGTTGAAGCAATTCTGCGACGAGCAGCTTGATCCCGCACGAATCGACCGCGAGGCGGACATTCCGCGCGAGGTGATCGACGGCTTGTCACGGCTCGGCGTGCTGGGCATGACAGCTCCGGCCGAGGTTGGTGGTCGCGGGTTCTCACAGATGGCGTACTGCAAAGTGTTGGAGGAAATCGGCGGGCGATGCAGCGCGACGTCGATCTTCGTCAACGCGCATCATTCGATCGGCATTCGCGCACTGCTGTTGTTCGGCACCGACGAGCAGAAGAAACGTTGGCTCCCCGATCTCGTCAGCGGCCAGAAGCTCGCGGCGTTCGCGCTGACGGAACCAGAGGCCGGATCGGATGCGGCCAATGTGCAAACTTCTGCGACGCCGACCGGTGACGGGCACTATGTGCTCAACGGTCAGAAGCGTTACATCACCAACGGAGCGATTGCCGACGTGTTGACCGTGATGGCTCGCACGCCGATCGCGGGGCGCAGCGACACGGCGGTTACGGCGTTTCTCGTCACGCCGGACATGCCGGGCTTTCAAGTGCTGGAAGCTCGGATGCCGAAGGTTGGCATTCGCGGGACGGCGACTGCTCGGCTGGCGTTCGAGAACATGCGCGTGCCGGCCGCGAACATTCTTGGACCGCTCGGCAAGGGACTGAAGGTCGCGCTGACGGTGCTCGACTTCGGCCGCACGACGTTCGGAGCCTGCTGTACCGGCGCGGCCAAGACGTGCCTGCGGCTCGCGACCGAACACGCTCGGACGCGGCGACAGTTTGGCCGCACGCTGGGCGAGTTTGAACTCGTGCAGAAGAAACTGGCTCGCATGGCCGCGTGGACCTACGCGATGGAAGCCATGACGACGATTACCGCCAGCCTGATCGACCGCGGCCTCGAGGACTACATGCTGGAAACCGCGATGCTGAAGGTCTACAGCACCGAAGTGCTGTGGACGATGGTCAACGACGCCTTCCAAATTCATGGCGGAGCCGCGTATTTCAACGACCGGCCGCTCGAACGAATGTTGCGTGATGCTCGCATCAATCAGATCGGCGAAGGAGCGAACGAAGTCCTGACATCGTTCATCGCATTGACCGGCCTGCGAGGACCGGGTCTGCGACTGAAAAGCGTCGCCGATGCCGCAAAGCGTCCGTGGAGCGGACTCGGAACGATTGGTCGCTTTGTCTCAGATCAACTTGCGTTTCGACTGCAAACGCCGGCAGTTCCAGTCCGCTCAGCGTTGTTGCGGCCGGCGGCGGATGAAGTCAGCCGCCGCGTTCATCGGCTGGGTCTTGCCGCGCAGCGGACGTTGTTCCGGCACCGCGAGGAAGTCATCGAGCGACAACTCGATCAAGAACGGCTCGCGTGGACGGCGATGGAGTTGTTCGCGTCGGCCTGCGTGCTCAGCCGGATCGACTTTGAGCTGACCGAAGCTCGCTTGCCATCGGACGAAGTGAATCGGCGAGTTCAAACGGCGCTGTACTTCCTGGCCGCTTCGGCGCGACGTGTTGATGAAGAGTTGAAGGCTCTGAAAAACAACGACGATGCGACGTTGCGTGCTGTCTTTCGCAGTGCATCCCAATGGGATGGCAGAAGGTAGCCGGGGGTCGCAGCGAAGCGCAGACCCCCGGAACAATTGAAACGAAACGGTGCATCCCAGCGGGATGCCAGAGGCCTTCGATGATTGCCCATGAAAGGGCGACATTCTCTCATTTTCTGGCATCCCTTCAGAATGCGATTTGCGTTCCACATCCTTCCGGTGGTCTCCGCTGCGCTATGACCACCGGCTACTCTCTGCCATCCCTTCGGGATAAACCGCAGTCGCTGGCGCTTCAGGCTTTAATCACTTCGGTCCCATCCGCATCGCGCCGTCGATCCGCAGAACCGTGCCGTTGAGCATTCGGTTTTCAAACGCATGTTCGACCAGCGCGGCGAATTCGTCGGGTTGGCCGAGTCGTTGAGGAAACGGAATCTGTTCGGCGAGCGATTTGCGGACGGCTTCGGGAGCGGCTTGCATCATCGGGGTCTCGAACACACCTGGTGCGATGCTGACGACGCGAATGCCGTAGCGGGCAAGATCGCGAGCCAACGGCAACGTCATCGCCGCGACACCTCCCTTGGAGGCCGAGTACGCGGCTTGTCCGATCTGTCCTTCCTCGGCGGCGATCGACGAGGTCGTGACGATCACACCTCGTTCACCGTCAGGGCCGGGCGATTGCTTCGCGATGACCTCGGCCGCGAGCCGCACGACGTTGAACGTGCCGATCAAGTTGATGTTGATGACCTTTTGAAATGCCGCAAGAGACGCGGCACCGTCGCGGCCGACGACTCGTTCGGCTTGCAGAATTCCGGCGCAGGTGATCGCCCCGTGCAGTCCGCCGAACTGCTGGACTCCCAGTTCGATGGCTCGCCGCACATCGGCATCGGACGTGACATCGGTCGGAACAAAGACAGTCTGCGATCCGAGTGATGCCGACAAAGCCAGCCCCGCGTCCGAGAGGTCCGCGATCACGACATTCGCTCCGTGGCCGACGAGACGCCGAACGCACGCGGCCCCCAAACCGGAACTGCCGCCGGAAATCAGAATCGTGTGGCCGACGATATCCATGACGTTACCTCACGGCCTGACGGACAATCTCGACGGCTCGCGCACACAACGCACGAGCCGTGTCACTCGAAGGGGCTTCGGCGATGACACGGATGATCGGCTCGGTGTTGCTCGCGCGGACCTGTACCCAGCGATTGGGCCAATCGAGCCGCAGGCCGTCACCGTCTTGAGCGGTTGCGTCGCTGAATGCCGACCGAAGCGCGTCGCACGCCACGCCGACACGCTCGCGTGGGCATTCGAGTTTGTCTTTGATGATCGTGTACTGCGGCAACGAATCGGCCCAGGCGGAGAGCGTGAAATTGGTAGCAGGCACACTCCGTGTGCCGTCTGTTCCAATACTCGGCACACGGAGTGTGCCGGCTACTAATCCGTTCAAGACATACGCGATCGACGCGAAGCTGTCGCGGACGAATCCGACTTGCGGGTCGATGACTCCGCCGTTTCCTTCGCCGCCGAAGGCGGCTCCGACGTCGTTCATTTTGGTGACGACGTTCGCTTCGCCGACATGCGAGCGGAAGAACGGGCACCCGTGTTTCGCGGCGATGTCGGCGGTGACTCGGCTGGTCGAACCGTTGACGACGAACGGGCCTTTGCGCGTCGCCAGCACGAAGTCGGCACACAGCGCGAGCGTCAGTTCCTCACCGATGTACCGGCCGGTCTCATCGACGATGGCCAAGCGATCGGCGTCCGGGTCTTGCGCGAATCCGACATCGGCTCCAAGTTGCTTCACGACATCGCACAATCCCGTGAGATTCTCCGCGATCGGTTCAGGGACATGCTCGAAGCGACCGTCGGGAGTACCGCCGAGGACTGTCACTTCGCAACCGAGGGCGGCAAGCAACTGCGGCGTGGCGACTCCGCCGGAACCATGATTGCAGTCGAGCACGACTTTGAATCGCCGACTCCGAATCGCCGCGACATCGACGAGAGACAACACTCGCTCGATGTGCGGAGCGGCGGCATTGTTGAGCACTTCGACCGAACCGAGTTTCTCCCAGCCGACGAGTTGGAACGATTTGCTGTTGAGGATGTGGAGCAGTTCTTTGCCTTGAGTCGCGTTGAGCACCGCGCCGGCACGCGAGAACGGCTTCAGGCCGTTCCACTGAATCGGATTGTGGCTGGCGGTGATCTGCAAACCGCCAGCGGCGTTGTGATGTCGAACGAGAACTCCGCAAGTCGGCGTCGTTGCGATTCCAGCATCGAGAACCTTGCAACCGGTCGCGAGCAAGCCGGCGACGACGGCATGTCGCACCATCTCGCCGGTCGAACGTCCGTCGCGCGAGAGGACGACCGTGCCGCCATCGGCCAGCGTGCCGAGTGCCATTGCGAACTCGGTCAGGAACAGCGGATCGAGGCCGTCACCGATGACGCCTCGCAGGCCAGAGATGCTCAGAATCCGTTGCGGCATGGAGAACCTCATTAGTAGCAGGCACACTCCGTGTGCCGTCGCTCGTGTCATGGAACGTGTGATGGAGTCCGCTGCATTGGAGTGAGTTGGGGCGGAAGTCGGCACACGGAGTGTGCCTGCTAC
>JAYVQJ010001076.1:0-3958 GCA_043777235.1 Planctomycetia bacterium | reverse complement strand
GCCGCGCGGCTAATTTCTGCGATCCGTATCAGAAGAATGCCAACCTTGAAGTCCGAATTTCAGGAACGAGATCATGCTTTGGACATTGGTCAAAGCGACATTCCCCACAGATTGACCTCCGGCCGCAAGTTCAAGTCGCGCTGATCGGTCTGTCTATTCCGCTACGGAGCGGCCTTTGGGATCTCCAGCCGACAGCAACCAAGGTTGATGTGCTCGGTGATGCGAGCGGACTTCGTCGGCTTAAAGACTCCTTCGCGAATGCTGTAGACGACGAATCGGCCTTGCTTCTTGCGATCCACAAGGCCCGCATGGCGGAGCACACCGAGATGGTGCGAGATCGTGACGACCTCGGATTCCAAACAGTCGGCCAACTCGCCCACGTTCAGCGGGCAGACTCGCAGAGCGTCGATGATTTTGATCCGCAGTGGATCGCCAAGAGCCTTCAACTTTTCCGCGCAATGGTCCGATTGCAGTGGGTCGGGAGTCACGTTGCATCCGTCGCTGGGAGAACTGAAAGAGGACCAACATCCGTTGTTGGCGGCGGGATGATAGGATCGTGCCACTCGCCATTCAATTCCCCGTTTGCGATTCGTGACGGTCTTGCCCGCGTGATGATCGCGGTGCTGCGACTGCGCTGATGCGGACTGATTTGCAGACTGAATCGAAGTCGGCACCACGCATTCCTTTGCCGGGCGTTTTCAACTCAATGAACTCGACCAGCGTCTGCCGTTTGATGGCCGCGACGTCAACGCGCGTTTTGAGGTCTCTCTATGAAGCATCCTCATGGATTGTGTTCAACTCGGTCGCTGCGGAATCGCTTTGGACGTCGCTGCCGGTGTCGACCAGCGCGGCATTGATCTTGATGTTTGCGGAATAAGGACCATACGAGCGGTCGGTCACTCCGTCGCGTGTGGCTTCGGTGTCGTCGGATTGGCCGGGAAGCACCGTGACTTTCACAATGCTGGATGACCGGACGTGAGCAATCGATTCAGTACAAGCCAACGAAGATCGAGCTTCGCTCTCGTTCCTGGGTTCGGGCATTGCGAGTTCAGAAGGCGTACTGAAATCGTACCGCGAGGATATCCGCATTGCTGTTGACGTTGTTGCGATCGAGGAACGCGTGGATGTAGTTGAACATGACTCGTGAGCGGATCGTGTAGTACCAGTTGAGACCGAAGGTGATGTCGGTCAGCTTGCCACCTTGAACGTTTTTGTGGTCCAGGTCGAGATACGACACACGCGCTGTGGCTTCAAACGCACCGAGGCCCGTGCGGCAGCCGTTTTGATCTTGTTGCAGAAACGTTGAGTTCGGAGTAACCGCGCCGAAGATTCCTTGCTTGCGGTTGTAATTGCGATGCTCGCCCGTCAGCCAATACATCGCTTCGATGTAGCCACCATCCAGGAACAGCGAATTGCCATTGTGTTGCTGGCCGGCCAGAAAAACGTACTCGCCTTGGAGCGAGAACGGTCCGAGCACGGTACAGGCTTCGAAGCCAGCGACGTGGTAGTCACTGATGTTGACGAGCTTCGCTCCGGTGCCCGTATCGACGAAGTTCGGAGTTACAAGACCTGCTCCCTCTTTGAGGATCACCTCCGGTCTCTGATTGAAGCGACGTTGAGTCAGGCCGAGCTTGCGATAGCTGTAGCTGGCTCCGAAGTGCAGCAGCTCGCTGTTGTCGTCGTTGCTCCAAGGCAGACAGGTGATGCGTCCCGTTCCGGCGACGCCGGTGCGATCCCGGTTATCTTCACCAAACTCGTTCGTATTCTCGTCGAAGATCCCGTAGGCCCACGTCATTGTTTCGCTCTCGTTCCAGTCGAAAGTCATCAAGCCGAGGTTGCGGAACGGAGTCAGTGTGTTGACCACGGCCGTCCGTTCGAGGAACGGCAAATCGTTTGTGCTATCGAGACGCTCGAGGCTGAATGGCTCACGAAAGTGGCCCGCTCGAACGTTGCCGAAAAACGGAACCTCCTTCGTGTCGAGATATGCGTCGAAGATCGTTGGACGAGTTGTCGTGGATTGATCAAACGTGACGAAGTCGACATCGAAGCGATAAGAGAAAACGTCGAAGCCATCGCCCTCGATTCCCAATCGTGCTCGGCGAATATCAGCACCGTTGTTGGCGTCACCGACTGTGGCCTTGTTCGCTGCATCCTGATGAAACGAAGCGGCGTCAACGTGAATGCGACCAAATGGGCGGACGGTGAATTTCTTCTTCGCGGCGTCGGCCGCCTTCTTGTCGGACTCGTCTCGCTTCGTCAGACGCGACTCAAAATCGGCCAAGCGTGTTCGCATCTCGGCGAGTTCATCGACGCTCGCCGATGTCGGCAGCGGCTCTTGCGCGGTCACGAAAGACGCTGTTGCCAATGGCCAAAGCAGTCCGATAGTCGCCGCAATCCAGCGGCAGCGTTTTAAGCTGAACGAAAACATGACGCCCTCCTTGGCGACGCTCCGAGTGGACCAAAAAGAACGGAGGCTGACGGTACAGGCTCGTTTGCCTCCGTGAACCTCCGGTGGTCCGGTCAGCTTGTCTAGGAAGACTCTTCCAAATAAATCGGTTGTGCGGTGCCGAATCTTTAGCTGCGGGGAAATTGTGATCCCGTTTTGGTTTATCGCCGGAAAGTGGACCAATCGAGCTTCAGTTTGCGCATCTTCGCTCGCAACGTGTGCGGGTTGATTTGCAGCAATTTCGCCGCTCCTTTTGGACCTTCGATGCGTCCCTGCGTCATATTGAGTGCCGCAACAATGTGCTGGCTGATCGCGTCGTTCAGCGAGCAGACTTGCGACACTGTCTGCTGATCTGAATTCGTCTCCGACGCGAAGTTCCTCATCGCGTTGGCTGAGAGATGAATCTTGCCTAGAGCTTGAACTTGCGGCGGAATGACGCCGAGTGCCGTTGCGATTTCGAGTGACTTGCCGTCACCGAGAATCGCCGCTCGGTCGATGACGGTGCCGAGTTCGCGGATGTTGCCGGGCCAGTGATACGCGGAGAGTAGCGCGAAGTCCGACTCAGTCGGTTGGACCGGTGCGAGTCCGAAGCGAGTGGCCGCCCGATCGGCGAAGTGATTGGCCAGAGCCGGGATGTCTGCTTTGCGTTCGCGCAGCGGCGGGAGCACGATCGGGAAGACGGCCAGGCGATACCACAAGTCTTCGCGAAACTCTTTCTGCTGGACCATCGCCGGCAGATCGCGATGCGTGGCCGCGACGATGCGGACATCGACTCGGATCGGTTGCTGGCCGCCGACTCGTTCGAGGTAGCTGTCTTGTAAAACTCGCAGCAAGCGGACTTGCGCAGGGAGCGGCAGTTCGCCAATCTCGTCCAGGAACAGCGTGCCGCCGTCAGCTCGCTCGAACCAGCCTTGGCGTTGCTCGGACGCGCCGGTGAAGCTCCCTTTCTCGTGGCCGAAAAGTTGCGAGTCGATCAGTTCCGTCGGGATCGCTCCGCAGTTGACGCGGATGAATGGGCCGGAGGCGCGCGACGAGCGTGTGTGAATCGCGCGCGAGATCACTTCTTTGCCGGTGCCGGTCTCGCCGAGGATCAGGACCGGAACATCGGACGGCGCGACGAGAGCGACTCGATCCATCACCGGCTGTAGTCCGCTGTCGGCTCCGACGATGGACTCGGTCAGTTCGCGTCGGCCCAAGCGTGTGAGCAACGATCGGCGATCGGCTTCGGCCGCTTCGCGCAGTTCGGTCAGCTCGTGCAGTCGATGATCGTTGTCGAGCGAGACCGAGAACGCTTCGAGCAGCGACTCGGCCAGCTTGCGTTGCGCGGCATCGAATCGCTGGCCGGTGTTCGCCACGAGGATCAACACGCCGGTCACTTGTTCGCCGGAGGTGAGTGGGCCGATCAACAATTCTTCGGCGATGCCGTCCGGGACGAGCGGCTTGAGTTCGCGCGGGTTGGTCCCCTTCGGCCGCATCACGACTTGAAACTGCCGGCCCCACGATTGAGTCCGC
>JAYVQJ010001075.1:0-3968 GCA_043777235.1 Planctomycetia bacterium | reverse complement strand
GAGCATGCGTTGAATCGTGCGTCGCGTGAGTTGCAGTTTGTCGGCGATCTCGTCATTCGTGAAGCCTTGCAGACGCATGATGGCGACCGCTTCCAGCGCGGGATCGTCGAGCGCTTTGATGAGTTCGTCCGCCAGGTCGTCGGCGATGACTTGATGATTGACGTCGAGTTCGTCGTCCACGACCCGCTCCAGGCGCGAGCCGACTTGATCGACGACTTCTTCCGGCGGCTGTGTTCCGCTTCGTTTCTGAGTTTGCAGTCGCTTGAGGTGATGCGCCGCACGGCGCGAGGTAAAGACGGCCAGCAGTTGCCAGAGTTCGTTGCGGTCTTTGATTTCGGGATGCCGGCCCTCTTGAATTCGCTGGCAGAAGATCGCGAAGGCGCTCTGCACGATGTCTTCTTCGTCGAACACGCCCCCTTGCGGCAGCGTTCGCAGCCGGGCTTTTGCCAGTTGGTTCAATCGCGTCGCGAAGAACTCCCACAGCTTGCGCGCGGCGTCGTGATCGCCTGCGGCCAGCAGATGCAGCCAGCGAGTGATGGAACCGTCGGAGGAGTCGGGTATGAAATCGCGCGAACCCCGCGCCGCTCACGAGCAAGAAGTTCACGGCTGACGTTATTTGCGACGCGTCCGGAGGCAAAAGCCTCAACGGAATTCACAGTCGCAATCGCGAAACTCGATCAGCTTGCCCATATTGTTGTGATCAACCTATGGAACTACGCTCCCGAAAATCGGTTGGTCGGAATGCGGAACGTGAAATGTTCGTCGTCGCGCAGGGACTGTGCCAATGGTATTGACGCTCAAGTCGGCAATGGCCGCTTTCGGAACGGCGGCCAAGGCCAAGCTGGCGAACATTGCCGCCACCGGAGAACCGGAGGAGCAGCTTCGTTCGCCGTTCGAGGCGTTGCTGCTCGATATGACCGAGCTGGGTGGGCTGCCCCGTAAGGTGATGACCTGCGTGGGTGAGTCGGCTTTGAGAGACCTCAAGACGCGCCCCGACTTTGCGGTCATCAAGATGAAAACGCTCGTGGGATTCATCGAGCTGAAGGCACCCGGCAAGGGAGCCGATCCTCGGAAGTACAAGAATCCGCACGACAAGCAGCAGTGGGAGAAACTTCAATCACTGCCGAACTTGATCTACACCGACGGCAACGAGTTCAGCCTATGCCATGAAGGTGAAGTCGTCTCAGTGGTCCGTGTGATCGGCGACATCGAAAGCTCTGGCAAGGAACTCGACGCGCCGGGCGAACTCGTCAAGCTGTTCAACGACTTTATTGTTGTGGGAACCGATGCCGCTACGCTCGATGACACAGCGCCTTCAAGGCAGTCATGCACTTTGGTATCTTGCATGCTAGGTCGTTCTTGATTGCAAGGACGAAAGGCGCAGTCGCGCGAATCTTTTTCCGCCTGCGGCAAGTCCAAAGATTCGGGTTAGGAATGAGATGATCAAGCGAATCTACATCCACAATTTTAGGTGCCTGGAGAATTTTGACCTGCCGGTGTCCGGCATGTCATCATCATTGTTGATTGGCAGAAGTGGGGCTGGAAAATCTACCATCGGTTTTGCTTTGCAAGTGCTTCAGAGCATTGCGCGTGGCACAAACCGAGTTGGGCAACTCGTCAAACCCGGAGACTTTGCACGAGGCCGGTCAGATGCGCCGATCCGTTTCGAGATCGAAGTGCTGATCGACGGCAGGAATTACGAAGATGAGCTTGCCTTGGAATTGCCAACGGATTTCAAGGAGCTTCGAGTTGCCGAAGAAAGGCTCGCATGTGACGGGGTCGATATCTACTCGCGACAAACGGCACAGGTCGTACTTACAAAAACGAAGTCAGTCGGAGAGGCAAAATTTCAAGTCGATTGGCATCTTGTGGCCCTTCCGTTGATCCAAGAGCAATCACAATTCGACCCGCTACGAATATTCAAGAGTTGGCTCGCTCGGATGCTGATTCTGGCTCCGCTCCCCAGCGAGATAACGGGAGATTCGGATGGCGACAGTCTTACGCCAAATCGAGAAGTCACGAATCTCGGGGAATGGTTCGCCGGACTTCTTGCACATTCACCTCGCGCGTACACGGATATCGACCGCTTCATTAAGCAAGTCATGTCCGATTTTGAGGACATCAAGAACCCGAATGTTGGCAAAGAGTCTCGCAGCTTGGTGGTGCAATTCCAGCAAGGTCAGGCGACATTGAGCTTGCCATTCGCGGCCCTCTCTGACGGTGAGAAATGCCTCTTTGTTTGTGCTCTCGTTCTCGCGTCCAACTCTGCTTACGGACCACTCCTTTGCTTTTGGGATGAGCCCGATAACTACCTGTCGCTTTCGGAGGTCGGACATTTTGTGATGGAACTGCGCCGAGCGTTTGAACGAAAAGGTGGGCAATTGCTGGTGACGTCGCACAACCCTGAGGCAATTCGACAGTTTTCGGACGAAAACACGCTTCTGCTGTTTCGCAAGAATCACATTGAGCCGACTCTGGTACGTCGGATCGCCGATGTCAAAGTCAGCGGCGATTTGGTCAATGCGTTAATTCGAAATGATGTCGAACTATGAGCGTCAACAAGTACCAGCCGCATGTGATGGTCCTCCCGGAGGATCGTGCAAACCACGAACTCGCGCACGGGTTTTCTATCAATGTGACAGCAACTCAGAGGATCTTTCAGGTGCTGCCAGAGGCTGGAGGTTGGCTCGAAGTGCGGAAACTGTTTCAAGAGGTACACCAACTTGAGATGGAGAAAAATGCTTTTCGACACATGGTTTTGCTCGTTGATTTCGATCAAGAAGCAAACCGTCTGGATGAAATGAAGAAAGTAATCCCGGATAGTTTGTCTGATCGTGTATTCGTGATCGGCGTTTGGTCGGAACCAGAGGAGTTGAAGCGAAAGAAACTCGGAAGTCGCGAGTCGATCGGTCGCCAACTGGCCAGTGAGTGTGACGAGAACCAAAGTGACCTCTGGAATCACGAACTCCTGATTCACAACGCAAGCGAGTTGGACCGGATGAAACTGAAACTCCGACCGATCTTGTTTCCGTCGGCTTGAACGACTCCGACAGCCGGGCCGGCTCTCAGCGTCACCTCACTGATTCCCGATGTGCATCACTACCACGGTCGAGGCGGTCGCGTGTTTCCCTTGTCGCAGGACTCCGAGACGCACGAGTCGAACCTGCGGCCGGCGTTGCTCGCGTTCCTGGCTCAACGGTATGGACAACCGGTGAGCGACGAAGACGTGATGGCGTATCTCGCTGCCATCGCGGCGAATCCGGCCTTCACCGCTCGCTTCCAGCCCGACCTCGTGCAGCCCGGTTTGCGAATTCCGCTCACGGCTGATCCTCAACTCTTCCGCGAGGCGGTGCAACTCGGACGCCGCGTGACCTGGCTGCACACCTACGGCGAACGTTTCAGCGACCCCAAAGAGGGACGCCCCAAAGGACCGCCGCGACTCCCGAAAGATTCCGCCCCGCGCATCCTCGCCAAGGGAGCGATCTCCGACAGCCCCGACGCGATGCCAGAGACCATCACCTACGACCTCGCGCAGCAACGACTCTTGATCGGCGACGGTTACGTCGAACGAGTCCCGCCCGCCGTGTGAACTACGAGGTCTCCGGCAAGCACGTTCTGCGGCAGTGGTTCAGCTACCGCCAAAAAGATCGCGAACGCCCCGTGATGGGCGACCGTCGCCCACCCTCAAAGCTCGAAGAAGCCCAAGCCAACCACTGGCTGGCCGAGTACACCACCGACCTCATCGACCTTCTGAACGTGCTGGGGTTGCTCGTGGAATTGGAGCCACAACAGGGTGAACTGTTACAGCGCGTCTGCGCAGGCTCGTTGATTTCGATCACAGAACTCAACGAAGCACACGCCCTCGAACTGCCCGCCGCCCGCTTGCCGAAGAAAAAAGGGGCTCTCCGCCACTCTTGTTGATTCTTGTGTTGCCGATCCAATCAGCCGGAACGCGCTAGCGTCCGGTT
>JAYVQJ010001074.1:0-3970 GCA_043777235.1 Planctomycetia bacterium | reverse complement strand
TCGACAACGATGGTTCGACCGCGTCGCTCGTCCCAGTGATCGCCAGGAAGCGAGTCACGCCGTCCTGTTTGGCTCCGGCAAACGACAGGATCGCTTCGCCCTTGGGAACTTGGATCGACGCGAACGCGAACGACTCACCGCCGTCGCTCGATTGCAGCAGACCAAGGTTTGTGCCGAGCGTGATCGAGTTGCCGTCAAAGAACGAGCCACTGATTCGCAAGCCGTTCGACGAAGTATTCGTGACGTCGAACTTCAGCGTCCAGGTTTGCCCGGAGTCCTGCGAGACCCACAGTCGGTTGTAATCGGTGACCAACAGCCGGGCGGGGTGAGCCACATCAACGGTCAGCGCCAGCAAGTCACCGGAGGTCGTCGGATCGGGTAGGTGCTGCCAAGTCAGTCCGCCGTCGCTGCTCCGCGCGGCAGTCGAGAGTTCGTTGCCGTTGACGCTGGTGGCATCCAACACATACCGCACGAGCGGGTCGCTGGTGAATTGCACTCGCGAGATCGTTCCTCCTTGCAACTGCCGAAAATCCAAGTCGCGCCAACTTGCGCCGCCATCGACGGAGCGGAATAGCTCGCCGACGTCCGACGAAATAGAGATCTCATTCGCGTTCAACGGATTGATCGACGGAGCGAACAGCGATCCGCCGCCGCCTGGCCCGCGCGGCTGCCACGCATCCACCGACAAGATTTGTCGCGGTTCCAGCCGTTCGACTTCGAACAGCGCGGGCCGTCGTCGCAGTCCACTCCGCCGTCGTCGTTGTGCCGCAAATGGCCACCGACCGAATCGCCACCAAGTCATCACAACCCTCCCGTATCCCCGACCATGCTGCCCGGAACGCACGATCTGGGAAGTCACGAGGGGCAGAATTCATTCCGTGCTCGGTCCGCTTTGCTGTGGCGGCGACTGGCAACAATTGTGGAACGGATTGCTGAGGATTGTGTCGAGTGCAGCAGTTGCACTTATTCTGCCAGTCGCACGAAAAAAGAGTGCGGTCAAGCAGGCTTAACAGACGACACGGCGTATGGCCCTTTTAGAACGGTGAAAGTTCGCGCGAACTCGGCCGTTTGAAAACGTGGCTGACGCATTGCCGAGCCGATTGTTGCAAATCCGCAACATCGTTGTTGCGTTTCAGACGCGGATTGACTCGCTACAAGGCAGAAGTGACCATTCGCCGCCAAACCGGTTGGCTCGGAGAGATGCGGCGGCATTGGACGCCCACAAGGTGACGCAATGAATTTTCCCTTCTCGATATTGGCTGCGGCGGAGTTCGTCGAACGGCTGGCGTCGATGATCGGTCAGCCGGTCGAGATCGTCGAGACGGTGCTATGGAGCACGCTGGCCACCGCGTTGGCTCTGGCGATGCTGCATCTCATCACAATGTTGGTGACGAAGTGGGGTGATAAGTCGCTCGGCTGGAAGTCACTGGTGTTCTCGTTGCTGATCCATCTGTCGTGCATGTTCGGCTTGGTCGCTGTGAATCCGCCGGATTCTCTCTCGCCTGCCAACGCCGCGGATCGCGAACCGTTGCCGCGCGAGCGGTTCATCAAGATCCAACCGCAGTTCGATCCGGCCGGCACCGACGAGCCGGTCAATCTGCCCACCGCTGCAAAAGGGAACACGCGCGTTTGGGAAAAGCTGCCGGATGCTCCTGGCCAAGACTTGGTGCGAACGACTCGGTCGCCGTTGGAATTGAAACCGTCTGAGGGACCGGAACGACGTCCCGAACCGCTGACCGCGCCCGACATTCCCAACGACGTCGCCGATCGGTCGGTGCCACCCGATCAGCCGGAAGTGAAGCCGGAGCTCAAACTCGCTGGTGAGAAAAATCCGACACGCGTAGAGGCCGCAGCTCCGTTGCGGATCGACGATCCAACTGCCGAGGCTCGGCCGGAGAGTCGCTTGCCCTCGTTCGCGCCGACCAAGCGCGGCGGCAGCAGCGGTGCGGGAGCACAAAGTACGACGGTCGCTCGGCAACCGGGTGCCAATAGCACCGAGCGCATCACTCAACCGAACGATTCCGTCGGGCCGTTGACTCTGCCCGATACGTCGCCGATCGGACCGACCACGAATGTGTCGCCGTCGCCCGCAGGTTCTGCGTCGGCAAGCACGGGGCCACGAAAAACAGGACCGGCTCCCGCAACAGTTCCCGGTGAAGGGGACGGTGCGTTGCCCGGCAAGTCGACCGCCGGAACCGGGTCTCCGGGTTTCTCGCCGTTCTCGCGATCGAAGAGTCGCAACGTTCGCGGCCAAGCCAATGGTGGTGCCGATTCATTCCATCCAGAACGCAAAGCGCAAGACCCGAACGCAGTCCCTGGTGAATCAGTCGCCGTGCGCGACGGAGTGCGAACCGAGTTACCGAATGAAGGTCTCGTGCCTCGGCTCGTGCAGCCCAACTTCGAGGCATCGAAGATCGGACAGCGGACGAGCGTCCCACCGATTTATGAAGGTCGCAACCTCGGCAAGCGTCGCGAGACCGCTCGGCGATACGGTGGGACCGATGCCTCCGAGAAAGCGGTCGAGATGAGTCTGCGTTGGCTCGCCGCGCATCAAGATCCCGAAGGATTCTGGGACGCCGACGGCTTCGATGCGCAATGCCCCGAAGGCGAACGCTGCATTGGACACGCGGGTCTCGTGAAGATCGACGAAGAAGGAGTCGATCGGCTCAACGCCGGCAAGCAAGCCGATGCGGGGGTCACGGCTCTATCGCTGTTGGCGTTTCTCGGCGCGGGTTACACGCACGAGGAAGGTCAATACGCCGATCAAATCGACCGCACCGTCAGTTGGTTGATTCGGCAACAACGTGCCGACGGATATCTCGGTGGCAAAGCGACGCACTTCGAGCAGATGTACTGTCACGCGATGGCGACGTATGCACTCGCCGAAGCGTATGGCATGCAGACTGATCTCTCTTCAGATCGACGACTCCGCCAGCCGTTGGTGCGAGCGGTCAACTACATCGTCGAGAATCAGAACCCCGACGGTGGCTGGCGATACGTCAAAGGACAGTCCAGCGACATGAGCATCTTCGGCTGGCAACTGATGGCTCTGAAGAGTGCCGAGATCGCTGGTATCACGATCCCGGAAAGCACGAAGTCGAAAATGGTGGCGTTCCTCAAAGAACGCAGCCAAGGCTCCAACAAAGGTCTCGCTGGATATCGCATGATCGGCGGCAAACTAACACCTCCAACCGACTCCATGACTGCCGAAGCTCTGTTCTGTAAGCAAATGCTCCGCCTCTCGCGTACCGACCCAGCGAGCACGGAAGCGGTCAACTTCATCATGCAGCGGCTGCCGCGAGGCTCCACGCACAACCTTTATTTCTGGTACTACGGCACACTGGCGATGTACCAGTACGGCGGTGCTCCGTGGAAGCAGTGGAATGAAGCTCTGCGCGAAACACTGATCGCCGAGCAACGAACGCGCGGCCACATGGCCGGAAGCTGGGATCCGAAAGCCCCGTGGGGCGAGTACGGCGGCCGCATCTTCTCGACAGCCGTGAGCACGCTGTGCCTCGAAGTCTATTACCGCTTCCTGCCGCTGTACCAAATGGGCGGCCAGAACGACGACGAGAAGTAGTGAGCGATGGCACCGACCAATCCGATGTCGTCCAAACCCACGACGACCGATGCCCCGGGCGCGAGGAGCATCCTGCTGCGGTGCGCTTCATCCCGCAGGGATGGCAGAAAGTAGCCGGTGGTCGCAGCGCAGACCACCGGACAGGTGCGAGGTAACAATCGCATCCCGGAGGGATGCCAGAAGCGGACGCGATCGACGTTTGGCTGTGAATTCTGGAAGCATTCTGGCATCCTGCGGGGAGGCGACAATTCTTGACCAGATTTCCGGGGGTCTTCGCTTTGCTGCGACCACCGGCTACTTTCTGATACCGATCGCAGAAAATAACTGCGCTGTGTGAAGCGCTCGGCTCATCACGCGGAGCGATGATGGCTACGTAGCCGTCACCGCTCC
>JAYVQJ010001073.1:0-3986 GCA_043777235.1 Planctomycetia bacterium | reverse complement strand
AATTCCGAGCATCTTGAAAAAGCGATCCGGCATTCGAACATCTGCCGGCCGAGGCCCTGGAGCTCGACGAGGCCCCGCCGATCGGAACGGTCCAATGGCTCGGTAGAGCAACACAACCGCATTGTTCTCCGCAGTCACTCCCTGGCTGTGCTGTTGATTAACGGCCGCCAAATAATCAATGAATCCTTCGGGACCGATCGGCTCGGTCGCCCAAGTCGTTTCCTTGCTGATCGTGATCTTCGGCACGAACGCCGGCCGTGGTGGCTCAACCGCAACGGCCTGAGCGAAACACCAACCATGAAACAGTACGACGAGCATCGCGGCGAATGATGTGCCGCGCGATGGGAACTTGGCTGAAGTCGATTGCGTGTCGCGAACTCTATGAGGCTCAGAGAATTCGCTTGCGGTTTGGCCCGAAGGGTCGCCACTCGAAAACCCAGGGCAACGCCCTGGGGAACGGAAGATGATGAAACACCAGCCCTGAAAGGGCGGCACAATCGACGATCGTTGGTTTCGCCCTTTCAGGGCTGGGAAACTTTCGAATTCGATCCCCCCAGGGCGTTGCCCTGGGCTTTCGAGTAACAGCCCGTCGGGCCGAAGCACAAACATCACTCGTAGTTCCAATCATCGAGTAAAAACACATTGGGAACATATTGCGGCCTCGTTCCCAATGTCTTGGATCGCGGCGGTGACTGCGTTTCGCTACGTCCGCTGGGATCAGGCAAATCGCTGCTCAATCCCACCACACGGAAACCAGCCCGTAGTCGATTCCGCCGACGCCCAACGCGCCGTCGATTTCTTCGCGGTCGTCGTGGACGCAAACCTCTCCGCACCAGTCCGCTTGCTCAATCACCTGACCCAACTGCGCGGCCTTCTCATCGCTTTCCGTCAACAAGAACAGCGTGTCGGCATTCCAATCGTTGTGCCGCAGATCACGCAGTTTGATCAAGCTCATGGCCGGTACATGACTGGGCTGGTGAACGTCGCAGAACCCCATCCGATCCAGCAGCACCGCCAACCATAAGTCACGATGCTCCAGTAGAGTCGCGACCACTTTCTCGCCATCCAATAGGTTGTGCTGCGTTCTTCGCAGCAACTCCAATTGAATGTCTTGAACCGTCGCGTCACGCAGTGAGAGGGACGGATTCATTTTGGGACTCCAATATCTCTCTATGGCCCTTCAACAGTGATTCCCAAGAACACCGGCGAGGTCACGTCGCGGCCCTTGATGAGGTCGATCGACTCGATTTTGTCGGCGGGGCGTTTGGGGAAGACGGCGAAGTAACGGAGTTGTTGACCTCGCATTGCGAAAGCGAATTTCGATTGCGGGACATCGACTCGGCGGATGTAGTCGGCGAAGTGTTCTCCGTTGAGCAGCGGATGATTCTCGATTTGGCCGTCGGCGTATTTCAGGCGGACGGTGACGGAAGTTGTTCCCTTCTCGCTGGCGGGCCAGCCCCAGCCGCTGATGCCGCCGAGGAAGTGGATCGCTTTCGCCGGTGAGTTACACGGCAGCGTCACCGCCTGCGGCATCTTCGGTGGTTTGTCGCCGTTGGCTCCGTTGAGCATGATCGCGTTCAGAGTCTTCCCCTCTTGCGGATCGACGACGACGAACGGGACGCCTTCAAATATCTTCGGCTTCCAGTCGGCGAAGAGCAGCTTTTGTTCGTCGTGCTCGCCGTCGTGGAACATCGTCTTGCCGGTCGAGACCGTCGCGACTTTGTCCAACGGGATCGGCAGGAACTTGCCGCGCTGCGTCAGGAACTCCAACAGGTCGCGGAGTTCGAGCGGCGTGTGCAACTTCTCGACCCCTTCGGGCATCAGCGATTTTTTGCTGGCGATCAGCTCTTCGATGTTCTCGCGGAGGATCGTGTGCTTCTTGGCTTCAACGTCGATCAGTTCGATCGCCGTTTTGCTTTCGGACGCGAGCAAGCCGTTGAAGACTTTGCCGTCATCGGTCTGCACCGTGTAGATGCGGAAGTTGCCTTCGACGCTGCGGCTCGGATCGAGAATGTGAATGATCAACTCATGCTTCGGATGCACGGCCATGCCGGTGAGGTCCGGGCCGATCTTGGTCCCCTCGCCGGAATGCGTGTGACACTTCGCACAGGTCTTCTTGAAGACCGCTTTACCGTTCGCGACATCACCGGTCTTCTCGATCGTCGGCATCAATTCGTCGATGACCTTCTGGCGATCGGGATTCGGCAGCCCGCCTCCCTTGGCCAGCAACGGCTTGATCCGCTTGGCGAGTTCCTTATCCGGATGATTGGCCAGCGCTTGCTTCTGCTCCAGCGACAAATCGGTGAGTTCAATATCTCCTGCCTCAAACGCGGCGATGAGTGACTTCGTCCAATCGGCTCGCGCGAGCAACGCTCGCAGCGCGGTCTGTCTCACAGTCGGAGTCAGCGTCGGCCAACTGGCGATCAACGTCTCGTCGGCAGCAGCCGAATCACTCATTCCGATCGCTTCGACCAGCCCGTTTGCCAACTCGGCCGATGTGCGGGGCGTGATGAATTTCGCCAGCGAGGCAATCGTATCGGCGTCGGACTTCTGGAATTCCACAAGCTGCTTCGCGGCGACGATTCGGTCGGCGTCTTTTTGCTTGTCATCGGCGACAACGGCGGTGAAGCCTTTCGCGATCTCAGCGATGTGAGCGTCCAGAGCCTTGCTGCCCCAACGGGTCGCGAGATTCACCAGTGCTCCGCGAGCGTTCGTCGGCGCGGTGCCGACAAGCTGGACCAATGCCTTCTCGGCCGACGCCGACAACGTCACCGGCTTGTCCTTCGGCCAGCCTTTGTTCAAGCCGAGAATGATCGGCTCAACCGCGCGAGCGGCAACCTCTTTCGGTTCGGCAGCGGAGAGTGCCTCGACGAGCGTCCCCACGGAATCAACCGGAGCCGAACGAGCGTAATGCTCGCTGATGATCGCCAGTGGATTGGCCGGAGGACTGGCCAGTTTGGCTCCGGCGTTCTTGGCGACCAACGGCAGAAAATGTTCCACATGCTGAGCCGCCGCCGCGATCAACGCATCATTGAGCCAACGGTCCTGGGTCGCTGATCCGAACGCGACGCGAATCGCTTCGGCGGCTTCGGCAGACGACGGCATCTCGGCCAGAGCCAATAGCGCGGCGAGCCGCACTTGAGCATCTCGCTGACGCAAGACCGTCGATTTCACAAGAGCCTTCGTCATCGCCTCGGTTCGCGGCATCACCGCCAGCACATTGCGAAGAACACCCGGCGATGGATGATCCAATGCAATCAGCAACGCTTTGTTGGCATCCGGGTTCGATCCGGTGAGCGCACCGCGGCCGTGCAATGTCCAAAGGGCATGCACGACTTCGGCATTCTGGCCAATCTCATCCGAGGCGTGATCTTGAATCGTGTAGACCAACTGCTGCACGACGTCGGCGTTCTTGTCCTCGATCATCAACCGCTGAGCGTGCTTCCGCCACAGCATGTTGCCGGTCTTCAACGCATCAAGCTGATCGTCAACATTCGCAAGTTTCGGATTCGGCGGGATGATTGGTTGCCCGTCTTCGCCTTTCCACACGACGCGATAGATGCGGCCGTGTTTCTTGTCGCGGAGGTCGATCTCGTAAGCGTTCCCCTTGCCAGTCTTGTAGCCGGCTGGCGTCGGGTTGTGTTGCACGATGATGTTGTACCAGTCGATCACCCAAAGCTGACCATCAGGACCAATCTCAGCCATGATCGGAGCGGACCATTCATCGTCGCTGGCGAGAATGTTCCAAGGATTGTTCGAGCGGAATCCGGCTCCATCCGGACGCAGCACGAACGTCGAGACCAACTTGCCGGTCGGTTCGCAGACGAACGCCGTGCGGTTCCAGTATTCCTTCGGCCACGCGCGCGCGGTGTAAAGTGCGTGCCCGGCTGCGGCCGTGAACCCGCCGTGCCAATCAACCTGCCGCACCTTGTCGCTGAACGGTTCGATCTTGTTTCGATCCGCGATGCCGCTGAGCACGCTGCTCG
>JAYVQJ010001072.1:0-3989 GCA_043777235.1 Planctomycetia bacterium | reverse complement strand
AAAAACAGCTTGCCCGTCTGATACGTCGTGAAGGCCAAGCTCACGCGCTGTTCGGCCAGCCACGACGTGAATTGCCGCGAGGCGAGTGCTTCAAAAGGTGGTTGGGTATCAGACATCGCTTCGTATTGTACAGGTTTGTGGTGCTCTAGTGGTCCGACAATCTGGTTTTGATAGGTAGCCACACTCGCCAGAGTGTGGGCTTCCCACGTTCTGGCAAACGTGGCTACTTGTCATTTCAAAATTGTCGGCCCACTAGACAGGATGAGTGCAGAGTTCCCTCGTCGATCGACGATGCGCATGATCGCAACGGCGGAAATTTCGCGAAGTCCTGCTTTTCTTCCAGCCTCTCTCGCACAATTTTCGTCGCGAGGCTTTGAGTCGGGTGGGCTTTCATTACAATCCGCCCGCTTCGCGGTTGTGCTCGGAGGCCGACCGCACTTCTTTCGCAGCGGCGTTCAGCGAATGCCGCAGAACTGACTTCTTCAGGATGCGATCATGTCTTTTGGCAAAGACACCACAACACGTTGGAATCTGAACGCTCCCCTTTCGGACGGCATGTTGGGCCGTTGGGGTCTGCTCGGATTAGCTTAGTTTTTCTCAACCTCTAGCGCTGGAATCGTATCGAAACAAAATGCAGCACCAGATTCGATTTGATGGGAAATTGTTGATTCTGGGCTGTGGAGGCGTGGCTCAATGCACGATCCCGCTCTTGCTCAGGCACATCGAGATGCCGGCGGGTCGAGTCACAGTCATGGACATGCGGGATAACCGCGAGCTTATTTCCTCGTCGCTGGGTCGCGGCGTGAACTTCGTTCAGGAACGACTGACGAAGGGGAAGTACCGCGAGCAACTCGGCCGCTATCTGGGGCCGGGAGATATCCTGATCGACCTCGCGTGGAATTTGCAGACGACCGATTTGCTCGATTGGTGTCGTCGGCACGGAGTGCGGTACATCAACACGTCGGTCGAAGTTTGGGATCCCTACGAAGGAATGAATCGCCGGCCGATCACCGAATTGACGCTGTATCACCGGCACATGCAGCTTCGGAAGATGATCGACCTGTGGGGCGACAATCATGGCCCGACGGCGGTACTCGATCACGGAGCCAATCCTGGGCTCGTCTCGCACTTCACCAAGCAAGCACTGCTGGAAATCTCGCACCGAATTCTCGAAGACAAGCCGCGTGACCGACGACTCCCCGCGCTGCGGCGCGCGATCGAGCGACTCTCGTTCAATGACCTCGCGATGCTCAGCGGCGTGAAGGTCATCCATATTTCGGAGCGAGATACGCAAACGTCGAACAAGCCGAAGTCGGCTGACGAGTTCGTCAACACCTGGAGCGTCGAGGGACTGTACGAAGAAGGGATCGCTCCGGCCGAGTTGGGCTGGGGCACGCATGAAAAGCGGTTGCCGCATGACGCTCAACAGCATGCGGACGGGCCGCAGAATCAGATTTGCTTGGAGCGCCGCGGGATCAACACTTGGGTTCGCTCGTGGTGCCCATCGGGGGAGATGCGCGGCATGGTGATCCGCCACGGAGAAGCCTTCAGCATCTCCGAACGTCTGACGTGCATCGACAAGCGCGGTGAAGTGATTTATCGCCCGACGGTCCATTACGCCTACTGCCCGTGCGATGACGCGATCGGTTCGCTGAATGAACTCCGCTCGCGCGAATACCGAAAGCATGGTCGCGAGCGCATCCTGCGAAACGAAATTGTCTCCGGCCGCGATGAGCTTGGTTGCCTGCTGATGGGGCACGATTATCGGTCGTGGTGGATCGGCAGCCTGCTGGACATCAACGAATCACGAACCTTGATGCCGGGCCAAAACCCGACCACGTTGCAGGTCGCTTCGTCGTTGCTCGGTGCTCTGTTCTGGATGATTCGCAATCCAGAAAAAGGGGTGAAGCTGCCCGACGATCTGCCGCATGAAGAGGTGCTCGACGTCGCGATGCCGTACCTGGGCCCGTTCCAGTCGCATCCCGTGGACTGGTCGCCGCGGCTCAATCATCCGCTCGGTCAAAGCGCGGCGAAGAAGAATGGTCGCCCAAAGAAGTCGCGCGATGATAACGACGACGATCACGAAGACTGGCAGTTCGAGCAGTTCTTGATCGCGACGTAGAAGCGCGATGCAGAAACAAGAAAAGCCGGGATCACTCCCGGCTTTTCTTTTTTGATTCAAATTGTCGTGCCGCGTCTTCGCTGAGTGTCGCGGACACCGTCGGGATTAACGATCTCCATATCCGCCGCGGCCACCACGGCCACCGCCGCCGAAGCCACCACCTCCACCTCCACCTCCACCCGGACGCGGAGCACGTTCCTGTGCTTCGTTCACCTTGATGGTGCGACCGTCGAGTTGCCCGCCGTCCATCTCTTGCATGGCGGCACTGCCTTGACCGTCATCGTTGAAGCTCACGAAACCGAAGCCGCGAGACCGGCCCGTTTCGCGATCCATGATGACCTTGGCTTCCGCCACTTGTCCAAACCGCTCGAACGCCTGACGGAGTCCATCGTCCGTCGTCGCCCAAGCCAAACCACCGACGAAAAGTTTCTTAGCCATTCACACATTTCCTCGAACTGTCGCCGCTTTCCAGACGGCGCGACTCAGAGACCCAGGCTTCGCAGGAGCACGCGTTGCCGCTTGAAAACCTTCCGGGGCTGACCATCACGCGATGGATTTCACGGCCTCAAAAAAGTTCGCAAGCTCGAGAAACACCCACAAGACCCAGACAGGATACCCCGACAGCATCCATCCGAGGTGGCACGATATCCACGCTCTCGGAAACCCGCAATGCCGCGTTCTGAAAACCCCGATTGACGAAATCGACGATTCCTGCTGAGTCCTCACTCGGTCTTGATTCGATCTGACTTCGAGCGATTCACCGTCTGAACCGGGAACAACTGCCACGTCACGAACACGGTCTTCCCGCGAAACGATCTCTTCAATTCCGGTGCCCACTCTTCGACCTCACGCTGCTCGTCCTCCTTGCGAAGCTTGTGCGTTCGCAGCGAGTCGAATTCTGGAAAACCCAGCGGAAATTCCACAGGTCTGCCGAGCAATCCTTGCTCTTGCAGCCACGCGAATCGTTGGGGAGTCACGAAGTCCGAATAGCCATACGTCATGCGATACCGCAGTAACTCTTGCCAATTGACGAGCACATGCGTGACCCCTTCCGACTCAAATTTCCGTCGCACTTCGTCGATCGGCCGCAACGGCCAATCTCGATCAGGAATCTCGCTGGCCGGACGGTCGGCCAACCAATCACGGAAGATCGGCGGATTGAACACAACGTTGTAGATGACGTGCGGTTGAGCATCAAAAACCTGCGCATCGCCAACGCACAAGATGGTCGAGTCCTTCGGCAGTTGCCCTGCGATCAACAGTTCATTGAGAACATGAATCGCCGGAGCTGTATTTTCTGAGCCCGGTATCGTCCTCGATCCGCGTCGGGCTTCGTCCAGATCGCGCAGATACATGTTGTTGCCACACAGTGCGGATGTCGCGAATCCCAAATTGAACAACACCGACAACGCCACGAAGGCACCACACACACGCCGCCACAGAGTGCTCGACGACCACAGGCATCCCACTGCCGCCAACAGCGCGACAACAGGAATCAGAGGCACCCAAAACCGATCAAGGCGATGCGTCAGCAACCACCATTGAAAGAAGAGGTACGCGACGTAGAGCCAGAGACCGCGGATTAAATTCCGAGTTGACGAACTGCTGACGACTGACGACTGACGACTGACGACCCACAAAAACGCCAGCGGCGCGAGACCGAACAACAACGGACTCAACCAATCCGCCTTCGCGATGACATCAATGAAGAATTGGACCAACGATTCACGGCCACTCAGAATTGCGAACGACTTCGGACTGTGTCCGGCTCGCCACTTCGCGTGCGATACGGCATCCCAATCACGTCCGCCGAACAAACCAAAGGCCAGTGGATACACCGGATTGCCCGTCATCACCAAATTCTTGA
>JAYVQJ010001071.1:0-3996 GCA_043777235.1 Planctomycetia bacterium | reverse complement strand
GACCAATTTCCAAAATCCAATGACCAATCAATGTCCAAATCCCAATGTCGAAGGTTCGTGCCTGACATTCAAGCGCCGGGGTGAAATCTGGTTCGGTTCCATTTCGGTCGATTCGTGGTTTCAATTCTCCCGACGCGAACGAATTGCAAGTGTGATGTGACTGCCTCCACCGACCCTGTGTCGGTGGAGCGATGATTGGTGGCTAACACGACGTCCGACCGAGCGTACCGTCTCCACCGACCCCGTGTCGGTGGAACGACGACTGACCAGCTAGCGAGAGAGTCGTTGCTTCCACCGACGCAGGGTCGGTGGAGAGCTTTTGAAGTTAAGGAGGTTCGCGGTTAGCTGATGAGTCTTCGCTCCACCGACGCGGGGTCGGTGGAGGCGATTGGATTTGCAATCCCTTACTGTCAAAAAGCGAAGGCGACGGAAGAGTGTTCCGTCGCCTTCAATTTTATTCGATCGTGATCGCGTTGCCGATGTGCCGTTACGCGTTTAACAAGTCGAGCCAATCGGCCGAGAACGTGAATGCTGCAACGATCTCGGATCGCGAACCGCGGACAAGGTTGCGGCCAGAGCCGCCGAAGACCGTGTCGGCGTCCGCGCCGCCGTAGATGTTGTCGTCGCCGTCGCCGCCGAGGAGGAGGTCTTTACCGGCGTCGCCTCGCAGCAGGTCGTTGCCGGCTTCGCCGAGTAGTGTGTCGTTGCCGCTGTCTCCATAGATCGAGTCGTTGCCGTCGCCACCGGCCAGCGCATCGTTGCCGGTGCCGCCGTTAATGCGGTCGTTCCCCGCGCCGCCGCCGATCGTGTCGTCGCCGGCTCCGCCGTTCAGAGTGTCGTTGTCGTCGCCGCCGCGAATCAGATCGTTGCCGACGTTGCCTCGCAGGTCGTCTCGTCCGCCACCGCCATCAAGCGTGTCGTTGCCCGAGCCGCCATTGAGGGTGTCGCTGCCGTCACCTCCCAGAAGCTGCACGCCCTGCGTGATGCCTGACGAAACGATGAGCGAATCGTTGCCAGCGCCGCCGTCGATCACGATCGATCCGGCATACGATCGGTTCATGCCATTGAGCGTTATGCGATCGGCACCGCCGAGTCCGTTGACGACGATCTCGGTGAGATTCGGTGCGATCATCCGAGTGAAGTCGAGGCTCAAGCGATCGTTCTTGTTGGTGCCGTCGATTCGCAACGAAGTCGCATCGCCCAGCGCGACCTGTTGATTGCCAACCCCCGATTTTGTGATGCGAAGGTCTTGGCCTCGCACCGTGAAATTGAGCGGGCTCCCTTCGTCCAGCAGCGAGATCCGAACCTGTCCGGTTACGACATTGACCGCTGCCAAGTCCAACAGCTTGTTCGCTTCGGCCAGTGTCCTCGGAGCATTGAGATATCGCCAATCGGACGCACCGTCGTCGATTTCAGTGAAGACCGGCTTGATCTTGAGGACCGCGACCGTTGGATCGTATTGATAATCGACTTGCCCTAGGAGGTGCGTCGGATCGTTGATGTCCGACGCGATCACCGAGTTGTTCGAGACCGTGTAGAGCACGTTTTCAATGTACGCGCTGCGCGAGATGTAACCGTCATCGGAAACGCTCCCGGTCGCTTGAATGGCGGACTCGCCGGTTTGATTGACGTCGATGTGGAAGACCAGGAGTTCGTTGTGCGAGCCGGTCTCCCAGTCATACGCGTAGACCGGAATCGCCAGCGTTTGCTTGGAGGCGAACCAGCCGACCGCCTTGGAATCCCATTCGGCGAGCGACCACGTCCAGTGAGGCAGGACGTCCTCGTCGATCACGGTCGGCGCTGCGGGATCGCTGATGTCGTAGAGCGTGACTTTCGTGGACTGCGACTGCGTGCTGCGGCCGATCGCCAGCAAATGATCGTGGTCGATGACCTGCAAATAACTGGAGACACCGGGGACTTGCAGTTCACCCACGATGGCCGGAGTTGTCGGATCGCTGAGATCGAACACGAACAGCGGATCGACTTGGCGGAACGTGACGACGAACGCACGATCGCCGTCGTAGCGCACGGAATAGATTCGCTCGCCTTCAGCGAATCCATCGACGGAGCCAATGGGAGTCAGCTCGCCATCGACGTTTTCCAAGACCGTCAAATTGTTCGACTGCGACGACGTGCCGGTCTCCGAGTCGTAGCTGAACGTCGTCGTCGCGATTCGCAAGTTGCCGTTGTACTCGTCAGCCGAGAACTGATTGAGCAACGTGCCATCGACAGTGCCGGAACCAAGCAACTGAATCTCGCGATCACCGGTGGCCCAAGCAAACTCCAAGATGCGCGTCTGAGTCGTGCCGTCACCATAGACCGGCGAGAAAACGTAGAGATGATCCTGATTCGCGTAGATGCCGTTCGTCCAACTGGCCAGTACGGAACTCGAACTGACCAATCCTGGCTGCGACGAGCGAGTGTCGATCGAAACGACGGACAACATGGAATCGGAATCCGCATCATTCACACGCGAGATCGCCGAGACTTCGCTGATGGCTCCACTGACCCCCAAGCCGTTGGACGAAACGCTTTGGTAATGCGGCAACACCTGGTCGATCAGCGTGTCGATGTTCGTCTGCACGCGAGCAATGTAAGCCTCTCGCGATTCGTAGACCGGAACCTCGATCTTCTGAGTCACCGGTTCGCCGTTCGGCACGAACGAGTCGCTCACCGGCGCGCTGCTGGCAGCGATTTTCAGCGAGCTACTGGAGACGACCGCGTCCTCGGCGAACATTGGTCCGCCGTAGTAATAGATCGGTTCTTCGATCGTGGTGGTGCCGTCCGTTTGCGGGGCCGGCAGTGAGATTTCATTGCTGGTGATGAGGTGGACTTGGCCGTTGATCGCTCGCGAGTCGACGTAATAGCCATCGACGCGCGTTTGATTGGCGAGGACCGGCTTCGACGCGTTCGAGACATCAAACGTGCTGACGACCGTCGTTGTCGCCGACGGAGCGAATCGAATTGCCGCGTTGAAGACGCCTCCGCCAAAACCGTTGTTCTCGTTGAAACTGTACTCCTGCGAGATCACGGTCAGGTGCGTGCCATCGAGATATTCGGCCGTTGCGTAACCATCAAAATGGAGCCGCGACAACTCTTTCATTTGTCCGGCGGGGTAGGCTTGCAGGATCACCAACTCGTTGCCGTTGAGCACGAACAGATGCTGGCCGTCGTTCTCGATCATGTCCCCTTCATCGACGCCTTTGACTTGGACGTTGGTCTCCGAATGATCGACGCTCGCCGACGGAGCGGGGACTGACTGAGCCTCGAACACTCCGCCGCGAAAATAGATCGGGCCGCGATACCACCAAGCCGGTTGGCCGAACATTCCGTCGTACCGCGACAACGCGCGGTTCAGCAGGTAATTGCCGAATTCCTCACGCGACGAGAAATTGGAAATCGCCGACGGAGCTCCGCCTCCGGCCATGTTGTAGAAAATGACATCCGGGTTGGAGTCGTCAGTTCTTCCGTCAACCGGTTCGACGGGATCGCCCGACGTTCCCGGATCAACGGGGTCTTGAGCGATGAGCTGTGCCGCGGACATCAACGTCCGAACTTCCAAAACTTCAGAACGCAGTTGCGGGCTTTGCCGACGGCGACGCTTGGTTCGGGGAAGTGATGAAAGAGATGGAATCGACCAGCCAACACGCTTCATGTTCGACAGCTCCCAAAAAAAGTGGCCCGCATCTGACTCGGAAACCCAAGGCGAGGTCAAGAGGTTGAGGTCCAATCGCACGGAACTCATTCCAATACGACCGTCAGTGCGTTGGGAATCACGTCCGTGAATCAGTCGTGTGGTTTCAAAATCGACACATCAGCAGATTGTCCCGCAGGATTTGCCGATCGAAGCCTGTTATTCCGCACGCGAGTGATTGGTTCGCAGTCGTGGCCCGCAACGGGAACGCGAGTCATGGAATGACTCGCCTACGTAGCTCAGTCATTCCATGACTGACGTTTCCGACAAAAGTCGAAACGAGGCGATCCGGGTGCCGTGAG
>JAYVQJ010001070.1:0-3998 GCA_043777235.1 Planctomycetia bacterium | reverse complement strand
GATGGGACCGATGAGACCAATAAGACTGATGAGCGTCAGTGCAGTTATTCGCAACATGATTTCCCCCGTGTCCTAAGCCTGTCCTTTCCGACCGAAAGCTGTGAGCCGATAGCCGGTATCCCCATTTTTTCGTTCATCAGGAAAAGGATAACGGCGATCGGCTTTCGGCGAACAGTATTCGGCCGGGCAAGTCCGACGATCAGTCGAGGACCGTCAACTCAACCAGGCTCGACCGTCGCGGTTCGGCGAAGTGCGGTTGCGGAATGTGCGACGTCGTTTTCGGATCGGCAGCCGAATCATCGAGCGGCACGTTCGTTTTGCTCGCCCCGAAGAGAAACAACTTCGCGACCATCATGAAGCCGCGCCACGAGCCGAACGTGTCGGCCACCGCGCTCGGTTCGTAGCCGCAGTGAACCATGCAGTCCGTGCATTTCGAGTTCCCGCTGGCTCGGCCGTATTTGCTCCAGTCGGTCGTGTCGAGCAATTCTTGAAAGCTCTGCGTGTAACCTTCGTTTAACAGATAGCACGGCTTCTGCCAGCCGAAGATGTTGTACGCCGGACTGCCCCACGGCGTGCATTCGAGCTTCCAGTTCCCCTTGAGGAACTCGACGAACAGCGGCGACTGATTGAACCGCCAGCTTCGTTTTGCTCCGTCCAACAAGCGGCGGAACAAAGTGATTGTCTCGCGCGAGTGCAGAAAATGTTCTTGATCGGGAGCTTTCTCATACGGATACCCCGGCGAGACCATCATCCCCTCGACCCCCAGCTCCATCATCGTGTCGAAGAATTCGGGATACCGTTCCGGCTGGGCGTTGTTGAACAGCGTCGAGTTCGTCGTCACTCGGAACCCCGCCTTGATCGCCGCCTTGATCGCGCTGATCGCGATGTCGTATGTCCCCTCGCGACAGACCGCGAAGTCATGCTCCTCGCGCGGCCCATCCAGATGCACCGAGAACGACAGATACTTCGACGGCGTGAACTTCGACAAATGTTTTTCGAGCAGCAAGGCGTTCGTGCAGAGATAAACGTACTTCTTGCGAGCCACCAACCCGCTGACGATCTCGCCGATCTGCGGATGCATCAGCGGTTCGCCGCCGGGGATCGAAACCATCGGAGCACCGCACTCATCGACCGCCTTGAAGCAATCCTCCGGCGATAAATTCTTGCGGAGGATCTCGGCCGGATGCTGAATCTTCCCGCACCCCGCGCACGCCAGATTGCACCGAAACAACGGCTCCAGCATCAGCACCAACGGATACCGCTTCACCCCGCGCAACTTCTGTCGAAGCACATACGTCGCCACAGTCCACATCTGCGAAATCGGCACGCCCATGAACTCGCCTCCCTGCGAAAATCTCAAATCTCAAAACTCAAATCGAGCGGTTGATAGCAAGTCGGCGTTCAATCTGTCAGCCCAAAGTGGATCAGGCCGTTGTGATTGCCGGAGCCGGGAGCTCGATTTGCTTGGCGGGTTCCAACGTCGATGGCTTCGCACGAAAGTCCGCCCAAGCCATCCACAGGACGGTGGCCAGACATAGAAAATGGAAGATTGACCGGCCAATTCGGGCGTACGCAATCGAGACTCCAGTGGCTGCGATGATCATTGCCACGGCACCGAACAACCAAATTCGCCGATCCTTTGTTCGCCGTTGGTTCTGGTTCTCGATTTGAGCAACTTCATCGTTGTAGCGCGGAACGGTCGCATTGTATGCCTCGACACGCTGAAGGTATTCGTTCCACTTTTTCAACTCTTCGCGATGCGCACGAATCCTTGGCAAGTCTTCGTCGCCAACCACGAAAATCACTCCTTCGGTTGTGAGCGAGTCTTCGGAAACTTCAACAGCGTCTGTTCCACGGCGCATTGGCTTGAGCACGACGATCATCGCGGAGAACGGAGTTTCTCGATGCCGCGGAGCTTCGAGTGAGCGCAATTCATATTTCACCGAGATGCGTGTCGCCACTCGTTCCGACGGATTGGTTCCGATCCATTGCCGATACGGCGTATGGTCAATCGGCTTCCCTGTTGTCGATTGACCATTGATTTCCAAGGTCGGCGGCTTGGCATCCCAAAGACCGCCAAAGACTAAGACGTCGCCAAAGGACACTTCGAGAACTCGGTCAGAGGCCGACACAAACTGAATGTCTGCGAACGCTCGCGTCAGTGGAAATCCAAGATCAAGCGGCTGTACGCGAGCGACCCGGTTTGGAGCAACCGGTAATCGCATGCTGAGTCGTGAAGTCGACTCAAACTTG
Source organism: Planctomycetia bacterium (assembly GCA_043777235.1). GTDB lineage: Bacteria > Planctomycetota > Planctomycetia > Planctomycetales > Planctomycetaceae > SXKJ01. Next base: position 1,745 of record JAYVQJ010001070.1, on the reverse strand, counting down.
ACCATGCTGTATCCGGCAGCGATGACCGAAGCGAACGCGATCAGCGAGGCACCTGCCAACAACCGAGCTGCCAATTGCGAGGACGACTGACTGTCACGAGCCGCCTGTGCAGCTTGTCCCGGTTCCAATGAACTCTGTTGTCCCGGTTGATGTGCAACCTCGCCAAACTGGTTCAGACGGTGAAGTCTTGAGCGAATACTGCGCAGCGACCACAAGTCGACAATCGCTTTGATGACCCATGCGACTCCCACCGCCGCCAACCCATACAACAAGACAGCGACCCCGTCTTGCATGAGGGCAACCGCGATGCTGCCACAACCAATCAACGCCATCACGAGACCAAGCAGCAACTCAGTGACAGCCCGTCGTTGACGCGATTGGATGAGCTCCGGCTGTGCCGCAAATAGCTCTAACTCGAATCGTCGGCGCAACGCACGTAATTCGGACGGAGAACCGACAAAGGAACGTACTCCGGTCTCAAACGGAATCACAAAGAATTGCTGACTCGACACAAACGATGGAAACTCGACTGAAGCAATTAATCGCGGATCAGACAAGCTCGCGCCGACTTGTCCGTCTGCCGCGAGTAACACCAGTGTCTGTTCCGCGTATCGCAGTTCCCAAACATTTGCGGAATCAATTTTGTCCTTCACAACTTCATGGAGTGCGATCGCGAATTCCGAACGCTGCACGATACGTTCGAGATCGGGTCGCTTGTCCGGACTTCGTTCGTTTTCCGACGAGTCGTGACCGGGATTCAGATTCGTCATTCCAACACCTCTCTCGTCACAAGACCTACAGAGACGCAAGTTGCGAATTCAACCCTTCACACGGTTCTCGCTAAATCGCAAGCGTCAGAAGCATATTGAACTCATCATGGGTTTTGAAACTGGCAAGTCGGCCCGCTCGTGAAGCCCGCGAGGAAGCGTGGCTGGCAGGTTCGTGACTCTCCGGCACCCGTGTTGGAAAACTCCTTCGAGAGCTTGTCTCACGCAAAGGCGCAGAGGTCGCAGAGTCCGAAGAAAACGGGATTTGAATTATCTCCGCGAACTCTGCGCCTCTGCGTGAGAACAATTTCCTTCACCACGCTGCAATTCTTGCAGCACGACAGTATAGGCCATCCGCGCGCGAAGACGCCGGGCGGCTTGACGCTATCGATGGCGAGTTGAATCATCTCGCCGTCTCGAACTTCGCCTGTGTCTTTCTCAGGAGCCCGCCATGAGTCCGTTGCTGCGCTGGTGTCTCTGTATTGCATTCTCCATAGGATTGATTGGCGCGTCGGTCACAGACACGTCCGCTCAAGAGAAAATCCTCAATAAGCCGAAGACACCGGGACAGTTTGTGCTGCATCAACGGACTCGGACAGAATCGGCCAAGGGAAGCGGTGAGTGGAAAGAAGGAGGCAAAGAGGTCGTATGGAACGCCTCCGAGACGGTGATCATCATCTGCGATATGTGGGACGGGCACTACTGCGTCTCAGCCTCAGAGCGAGTCGCCGACATGGTCCCGCGCATGAATGCCGTACTGACCGCCGCGAGGAATCATGGAGCGACCGTCATTCACGCTCCCAGCGGAGTCACCTACCACTACGCCGACATGCCGCAGCGAAAGCGGATGCAGCAGGCCACGAAGTTCAAGCCGGAGATTCCGCTTGAAGCCTGGTGCTACGTCGATCCGAAGCGCGAACCGGAATTGCCGGTCGATGTCTCGAAGCAACCGTGCGACGATCCGGTCGTCGGTCCCGC
>JAYVQJ010001069.1:0-4010 GCA_043777235.1 Planctomycetia bacterium | reverse complement strand
TTTGGGTTTGGGCTGTCTCAGGGTTTTGTTCCAGTGGAGATGGCTCCGCCACCGCCAGTACGACTGAACGCAGAATCTGATTCTGACTCCGTTCCGATTCTGCTGAAAACTCCCTTACGACATTCAGAGAGGTCAGTAGCTCACGCCACCAGCCCGTAATCGCCTACGGCTGGTCACGGTGGGATCACGAGGCTCGCGTTTTCACGCAAGCACAAAATCCCCAGCGACTAGCCCCCCTAAGTGTCGGCGTTCGTTTCCAGAGTCGCGTGACAATCGCTTCACGCGGCTCAGAGAATCGTTCCGTCGCCAACTGTCTGAACATTATTTTCGGCATACCGAGGCGATGTCCTTTAAGTCCTTTGACTTCTTCGATCAGCGAATCGCTGCGAGCGGTGCTTTCGCTGAGCGTCATGCCACGCGACCCTGACGACTCACCCGAAAAATTGGCAAGCTGCGTAGAAATGACAGTGTCATTACATGCCATATAACCAGAACCCTGGCAAGCCCGGAAAGACCGCAACTCTGCGGTGACTTTTAGGCTCATGCAAAAGATGCGCGAAATTCTTTCGCTCACTCGGCGCTTCAGGCGAGCCGGTGGGCGTCAGCCCCCGGACGATTCTCGTTTGAGACACGTCCGGGGGCTAACGCCCTCCGGCTCGCCAAGTGAGGCCCGCCTTGTAGTTGACCGACCAACGACTCACCGCCAGCCTACGAGCCACCCCAGCTTGGCCGTCACCACTGAAAGCACCGACCGTGAACGCAGTCGCCGACCAATCCGCCAGCGATCCGCGCGAGCAACCAATCGCGCGCTACGAACTGTGGGCCGTCGTCGCCATCACGCTTCTCGGAGCCGCCGTCCGCTTCGCGTTCCCTTCGGCAATGGCCATCGAACACTTCGACGAAGGGGTCTATGCCTCGAACCTGTTGTTCCCTGATCAAGGCTTTCGTTATCCCGATCGCCACCTCTACGCCCCATCGTTCGTCCCCGCGCTGATTGAGTGGTCGATCATCCTGTTCGGCGACAAAGGCATCGCCCCGATGCTGCCGTCGCTGTTGTTCGGCACGCTGACGATCCCGTTGATCTGGTGGGTCGGCCGCCAATGGTTCGGCCCGCTCTCTGGAATCGCCGCCGCGACACTGCTGAGCCTCAGCGACTTTCACATCGCCTTCAGCCGCAGCGCCCTGACCGACGTGCCGCTCTGCTTCTGGCTACTTCTCGCCGTCTATTTGTTTGAGCGATCCTTCCGCGACCTCTCCTGGTGGGCCGCGATTTTCGCTGGCCTCACCACCGGCCTCGCCTGGTGGACCAAGTACAACGGCTGGCTCCCCCTCGCCATCAGCCTCAGCGGCCTGTTGGCCTGGTCGCTCTTCGCCCGACGTGATGAACGCCACTTCCTCCGTCACCTGTCCCTCTGGGCCATCGCCGCCGCGATCGCTCTCGTCGTCTGGTCGTCGTACTGGCTGAGCCTTCCCCACGGCTATGCCGAGGTCGCTCACAATCACAGCCAATACGTCATGGGTCTTGCCAGTTGGTCGAATGGCGCGATACGTCAGTTTGAAGCATTGGAAGCATTTAATTGCCCATTGAGTTGGGGATCTCTTGCGATGTTCTTCGTAGGTAGCAGCCTGTTGTGTGAACCAAATTTGTCCGCTTTGTCGCTGCGTTTTGACGTTCGTGCAGTCGTGATTGGCATCGTCTTCATCTTCGTGTTTGTGTTCACGGCAATCACATTTGCTCTACTCACGGCAAATCTTGTGATCTTGCTCTTCGCATTTTTTGTGCTGCTGGTTGGCCTATCCATGACGACGGTGGACAGCTTGAAAACGAGAGCGTTGACCACTCCAAATTTCTTTCAGCTCAGATTTCGTCATTGCGATTGGCTATTGACGGCATGGGCCGTCGGACTGACTCTGACTACTCCGCTTTATCGACCCTACCCGCGCCTCGTCCTTCCGTGGACCGTCGCTGTGGCTCTGTTCTTTTCAATGGGAAACGACGGTCGACGGAAAGCCGAATTGCCGTTCGTCGGCGCAGCCCGTCAAATGAATTTGATGGAGTTCCTTGTTGTTGCGGTTTTGATGTGCTCCGCAATCTGGACCATCAAAGGGCCGCTCTCGTCTGACGCCTTCCAATTTCGTTGCTGGGAACCGCGAAACCAATTTCGCCAGATTGCCCGCGATGTGACCGGCGAAGCTCTGAAAGCCGCGCAGGCTGGCAACCAGAAGGCGATTCAAAACACGCATGCCGTGCTCTACGTCTATGCCGAGCCGGGCCTCTTCTTTCATCTGCCGGCTGACGGGTTGGCCGTGCAGCCAGCGGGGAATCTCAGCTTCGTGAACATCGAGGCGACTCGGAAGCTGCCGACGTTTTTGATCACCGGCCCGCACGCTCATCGCAGCCCAGCATTCGCGGACGAGTTCGCCAAGCGGGCCGATCAGTTCGAGCTGATCGCCAGCTACCCGTATGACGCGAGCGACTTCGTCCGGCTGGACGACGTCAGCGCGACGCAGTTGCGTACACACCGCGAGCCGCTCGAAGTCCGGCTCTACCGCGTGCGGGTTCCAGAGTGACCGCGTCGAGTTTCACGTGGAACACGTCTTGCCTCACTTCGCCGAAGACGGGTAACACTCCCGCCAAAGTAGCCGTCACCGCTCCGCGTGACGAGCCTTCGACACCCCGCTCACGAAGGCTTCTGGGACGTTCGTTACCGTCACTCGGAAGGCTCGTCACGCGGAGCGATGACGGCTACAGAAACGCGAACTGCTCGCGCTGAGTCGCGAAGCCATCGCACCGACACGGCACAACATAACGAAGGAACTTGCCATGGACGGCATGGATGAACGAGTCCAAATTCGGCGACGCTTGGGCCGCGGCCTGAATGCGCTGCTCGGCGACGACGTCGCATCGAACGACGCGCCGACAGCGACCAGCAACACAAACGCAACGCCCGCTCAAGGTGAACTCCGGCAACTACCGGTCAACGCCATCGAGCGCAATCCCTACCAGCCTCGCACCGAGTTTGAAGCCTCCTCGCTTCGCGAACTCAGCGACAGCATCCAGCAGCACGGCGTGCTGCAACCGTTGCTCGTCCGAGCCACGCCACACGACGGCTGGCAGCTCATCGCTGGCGAGCGACGATTGATGGCGGCCAAACAAGCCGGTCTGGCGACCGTGCCATGCCGAGTGCTCGCCCTCGAAGAGCAGCAAGTTTGCGAAGTCGCTCTCGAAGAGAATCTCAAGCGAAAAGACTTAAACGTTCTGGAAAAGGCCCAGGCGTTCGCCAACTACCTCCAACAGTTCAGCCGCACGATCGAAGAGCTGTCGAAACAACTCAGCCTGGATCGGTCGACCGTTTCAAACCTGCTCCGCCTGTTGGACCTCTCTGAGCCAGTCAAGCAATCGCTCCGATCCGACAAGATCAGCGGAGGTCACGCGCGAGCACTTCTGTCACTGCCTGCCGATCAGCAAACCGCGCTCTGCCAGCGGATCGAATCCGAATCACTTTCCGTTCGAGCAACCGAAGCTGCCGTGCGCGAGTTGCTCGCCGAACCGAAAGCCGATGCCGAGACCGTCGCGTTCGACCCCGCTCATAAGCCAAAGCCCACTGCCACTCAGCATGTCCTCTCACTGCAAGGCCAACTGCGCGACCTGCTGGGCGTTCCAGTCGAGATCAAACTGCGCGGCAAAGAATCCGGCCAAATCGTGATCACCTTCGGATCCAACGACGACTTCGAGCGTGTCCTGCGCGTCATGCGTCGCGCCGCGTGAATCACAATAGTTCCACGTGAAACCGCTCGTTGACGCTCCGCGCGACCACACCTAGACTCCGCCGCACTTCCGCGGGATGTAGCTCAGCTTGGCTAGAGCGCTTGGTTTGGGACCAAGAAGTCGCAGGTTCAAATCCTGTCATCCCGATTGCTCTGTGAACGCAATGTGACTGCAACGCGAGGGCAATACATTCTGCGGCGAATTGCTGGAATACATCAGCGGAACCGAAGGTGTCAGTCGG
>JAYVQJ010001068.1:0-4011 GCA_043777235.1 Planctomycetia bacterium | reverse complement strand
GGCAGAAATTCACTTGGCGGCGGACCCAATCAAACGCTCGACCTTGCCAGAGTTCAGCGGTCAAATCCACGAGCGCTTCCTCGCCCCATTTCGTGATTTGAAATTCAAAATTGCGGAACAACGGCAGTTCGTCTTCCGGGATGTTGTAAAACGACAAGACCAACCGGTTGGCGATGGCATAGCCGACCAATTGCGTCAGCAAGTTCAGCTTCTGGTCGGCAGGAGCGATCAAACCGCCGCTGATGTTGAGGTAGCGGCCTCGTCGAACGAACGTCACGACTCCACGGTGATTGAGCGACCAAAAGGTTTCTCGATTCGGCTCGGTGCCCAGATACGAGTCGTAGCAACGACCGTAGCGAAACAAAAACGCTTCGAGCGACGATTCGGGTTCAAGCTGCGTGCGACAAACAGGCGGCTCCGCCGCCAAAAGGTGTGTCATGAATTGGGCCACGAGGATGAGTGAGCTAGAGAACAGACTCCGCTGTTCTCGATCAGACATTAGAGCTTTGCATGTCGTTGTGTCGAACCCAGTCCGATGCGGATGAGGAATTTCTTATCGTCCATGTCGCGATCACTTCGCTGTCTCTGCGGTGACTCACCGTCAGGCCGATGCCAGCGGAAAGCGGATGGCGAAGGTTGTGCCGTGCGGTGAATGCGGCTGGGCGGAGAGGTCGCCACCCAGCACGGTGACGATGCGATGGGCGACCGCCAAGCCGAGTCCCGTTCCTTGTGGGCGCAGTCGGCGAGCGACCTCCGAGCGATAAAATGGACGGAAGAGAGCGTGCATGTCGGACACGGGAATGCCGCAGCCGTTATCGGAAATCGACAGCCAGACGTGTGTCGCATCGTGCTCGGCGTGAACACGCACGGGCGAACCGGCGGGGCTGTAGTCGAACGCATTTTCGACGAGATTGTCGAGCACTTGGGTCAACAACGCGGGATGGGCTTCAATCCACAACGGCGACTCGGTCACGATCTCGAGCCGTAGATCGGCGATGCGCGGCTGATGCTGCCAGTGTTCGCGATGTGTCGTCAACCAATCGGCCAGGTCGAGCCGTTGCAGATCGGGGCGTTGTGATTCCGCGTCGGCACGAGCCAGAAAGAGCATCAGTTCGACGATGTGTCGCAGTTGATCCGCTTGGCGTTGCACGACGGTCAGTGTTTGGCGGTAGTCGTCGGCCGTGCGGTCACGACGCAGAGCGACTTCGACCTGTCCGATCATCACCGTCAGCGGCGTGCGGAGTTGATGCGACGCATCGCCGGTGAAACGTCGCTGACGCTCAAACGATTCGTGCAGACGATCGAGCAGTCCATTGAACGCGACGCTGAGTTCCTCCAACTCATCGTGAGTTGCCGAGACGGGCAGGCGTTGCTGAGTTTGGTTCACGTCGATCGCATGTGCGGCAGCGGCCATGCCCGAAACGGGACGCAGCGCACGGCGGCACAACCAATACCCGACCAAAGCCGACAACAACCAAGTGCCGAGCGACAGGCCGAGCAGCGTGAGCCGCAGTCGAGACAACTCGCCCCGCATCAATTGCAGCGGAGCGGCGACTTGCACGACCAGCTCCGGGAACACGCCGCCCAATTCCGCGTCGTCGGCCTCTTCGTCGTTGCTGGTCGGAGTGACGTTCGGCACTGCTGCGAGCGAGTCGATGCGATCTGGTAGCGGCTGCTTGGGTACTCGCGGCGAGTGCTCAACATGCAGCGCGGGGTCCGCGCTGCCGGGGCAGAAGCGGCGCTGCATCACACGCCACGATTGTTGCATCCATTCGATGTCCTGCGGCTGCATCTCGGCCGAAGTGGATGCCGGTCGCGGAGAAGCCAGCAACTGAAAGAACTGATCGGAGAAGCGCGGTCGCGAACGGCTCAAGATGTGGCCGTCTGGATCGCGCACGCACCACGGCAACGCCTCTTCGCGAGTCCGTCCGCCGACAAACAGTGCTCGGCGTTGCGGCTCCCACTCCACCGCATCGTCGCGAATTTCGATGGCCACTCCGAGCGTGGCAATCGCACTGGCGAGTCGCTCTTCCGCCTCGTGATCCAATTCTCCGGCTCGCAACCAGTACAGCGTCCAGGAAAACGCCACGAGCACCACCGCCAGCGCCGTCAGAAAAAAGGCCGAGACTCGACTGGCTAATGTCATGTGGCCCACCGATTCTTCGGGTCCGTGCTGAAGACGTACCCCGTCCCTCGCACCGTATGAATGACACGGTCGCCATGAACTTCCAGCTTGCGCCGCAGTTCTTTGATATGCACCTCCAGCGCGTTCGACAGGCCGTCGTATTGGTCGTTCCAAACATGCTCGTAGATGCGCGTCCGCGACAAAACTTGCTCGCGATTCCGCAGGAACATCACCAACAACGCCTGCTCTTTGCCAGTCAGGTCCAGCAGTTGACCGGCTCGTTCAAAGCGATACGACAGCGGATCGGCGAGGATGTCTCCGTCGCGGAACACGTTACTGTTGGAGACCGGCTGCCGACGCGACAAGGCTCGGACTCGCGCGAGCAGTTCGGCAAACGCGAACGGCTTGCAGAGATAGTCGTCCGCGCCACTTTCCAACCCTTGCACACGATCCGACACCGCGTCGCGAGCCGTCAGCATCAACACCGGCGTCTGTCGGCCCGATTGACGCAGCCGACGCAACAACGTGAGGCCATCCATTCCGGGTAGCCACCAATCCAACAGCACGACATCCCACTCATCGCGCTGCAAGGCCGCCCAACCATCCGAGCCATGCGTGACTCGCTCGACGGAGACGCCCTCTTCGCGCAGACCTCGAATCACGAAGTCGGCGATCTCGTCTTCATCTTCGATGAGTAACAGTCGCATGACACGGAAGCCGGTGAAGAAAGCCTATTGCGCCGTCAAACCAGAGATGTTGGGTAAGACCAAATCGGCCGGCACGCGCTAGCGTCCGGTTCGCGAGTCAATCGACGTTCCGAACCGGACGCTAGCGCGTTCCGGCTGATTTCGCTGAATCCCAAAATCCTGCGTTGACGACGCACGAGTGCGCGAGCCACATGCGCCACATTCGCTTCGACACGCTCGCGCCGGCGGAATGGTAATCGACGCTTCGGAACTGTGGCGGAGCTGACGATAAGTTTTTCTTCACGCTCAGTGAAGTCCCGCAAACTTCCGTTGGTAAGCGATTCGTTATCGAGTCTTCAGCAAGGTTTTAGACAGGCCGCGTATAACGTTCGTCGTTCGAGCAGCGCGATGACTCGCGACTGTTTGAACTAAATGACCGTTCGTGATTCGTGTCGATCGCGGTATCCATCAGCCGGAACGCGATAAACCGGATTATTCATGGCGACAAACTAACCCGAAGCGTCAGCGAGGGCGAACGCTCTAAGACGCCGACAATTCCAAGTCCTTTGAAGCGCTCCCCTCGCTGACGCTTCGGGTTAGTTTGCGGCACAGTGCTTCCTCCAAGAGAACTCCATGAATAATCTAAGCTAGCGTCCGGTTCGGATCGGCAAAACCGGACGCTAGCGCGTTCCGGCTGATGCCGCATCGGTCGCGTTGCGAATGGATTCACACTCGAAAGGAACGTGCGATGTTTTCAAAACTCATCAATGCGCCAGTGTTGGGGATTCGGTTTCCCGATGAGTTTGACGAGCAACGCCGCCAGCGTTTTTCCGGCGCGACACCTCCAGACGATTTGCTCCAGGGGGAAAACGACTCAGCACCTCCGGCGGAAGACCGATCCCCCGGCTTGGAAATGGACAACGCCGATGTGCTGAAGGGCTTCGAGGACGGCGATCCGGTTCAGCCGATTGCCCGCGGAACCGATCCACGCGACGCGGTGTTAAAGCGAGTTGCCGATCAACGATCGTCGTTGCAGATCTTTGAAGGATCTGGTGTCTTGAAGCGCATTCTCCGATCGGCATAAAGACGTCTGACAAAATGAGCCGGAACGCGCTAGCGCAATGGCACTTACTTTACCCCAGTAACCCGCAGCGTCAGCGAGGGAAACAAAGGGAAACGCCTCTTGTCATCGCCCTCGCT
>JAYVQJ010001067.1:0-4011 GCA_043777235.1 Planctomycetia bacterium | reverse complement strand
CGCGGCGGAAGCGTCACCCGCCGATTCGCGGCCAAAGACGAATCTGACCCATCACATCGCGAAAGCGAAGCAGGTCATTCACCTCCACATGGTTGGTGGTCCGCCGCAAATGGACCTGTTCGATTACAAGCCGAAGATGAATGAGTACTACGACAAAGACTTGCCGGAGTCCGTTCGCAAAGGACAGCGGCTGACGACGATGACCAGCGGGCAGGCTCGGTTCCCGATCGCACCGTCGATGTTCAAGTTCCAGCAGCACGGCGAGTGCGGCATGTGGCTGTCCGAGCTGCTGCCGTGGAAGGCCAAGATGGTCGATGACATGGTCTTCATTCGCTCGATGAACACCGAAGCGATCAATCACGAGCCGGCAATCAGCTTCATTCAAACCGGCAACCAAATCACCGGCCGGCCGTGTCTCGGAGCGTGGGCGAGCTATGGACTCGGTTCGCTGAACGAAGACTTGCCGGCGTTCGTGGTGATGGTCGCGAAGCCGACAAACACCGAGCAGGTGCAAGCGATCTCTGCGCGGCTCTGGCAAGCGGGCTATCTGCCGGGCGAACACGCGGCGACCAGCTTTCGCAGCGCCGGCGATCCGATTCTTTACATCAACAATCCGCCCGGCGTGCCGACCGAGATTCGCCGGAAGACACTCGACGGACTCAAGCAGCTCAACGAACTGACGCTGCAACAGCTCGGCGATCCGGAGACTCGGACGCGGATCGAGAACTACGAACTCGCGTTTCGGATGCAGACCAGCGTGCCGGAACTGACCAATCTCTCCAGCGAAACCGAAGCGACGCTGAAGATGTACGGCGACGAAGTCCTGAAGCCCGGTACGTTCGCGAACACGGTGCTGACCGCTCGGAGACTTGTCGAGCGCGGCGTGCGGTTCGTGCAGGTCTACATCAACAACTGGGACACGCACGGCAATGTCGCCGGCCGGTTGCCATCGCAATGCAAAGACGTCGATCAGCCGTGTCACGCGCTGATTCAAGACCTCAAACAACGCGGCATGTTCGACGACACGCTGGTCATCTGGGGCGGCGAGTTCGGCCGCACGATTTATTCGCAAGGGGGACTCTCGAAGCAGAACTACGGACGCGATCACCACCCGCGTTGCTTCACTTGGTGGATGGCCGGCGGCGGAACGAAGGGTGGCACGATCTACGGCGAGACGGACGACTTCTCGTACAACATCGTCAAAGACCCGGTCCCCATTCGGGACTTCCACGCCACGATCCTGCATCTGCTGGGCTTCGACCACGAACGCTTCAGCTACAAGTATCAGGGTCTCGATCAACGCCTGACTGGCGTCGAGCCGTGCCGAGTCGTCAAAGAGTTGTTGGCGTGACGAGTCGTGAAGTCGCTGTATGCCATCTGCGGCCGATTTGAGGACGCTTGTTTGAGGGGGACTCCGCCGTTGTGGAGTCTGACCTCATGAAAATGATGGAGAAACGGCGGCGATTGTTTCCCGCCGCCGCAATGAGACGTCATTCCCGTGCGGTGATGAATCGCCGCAGTCAAATTAGAAGCTCATCTGCGCTTCGAATTCGATTTGGTACTTCTTCATCTTCTTGAAGAGCGTCGTGCGGTTGATGCCGAGCATGTCGGCGGTTCCTTGGCGGTTCCAGCCGTTGGCTTCGAGCGCTTCGAGAATGAGTTGCCGCTCCGGCGCGACCAGCGACGACTTGAGGTTGTTCCCCAAGCGGCCGGCTGGGACCGAGAAGGTTGGCTCGTTGGCTCGCAGCGCTTCCGGCAGGTCTTGGGAGGAGATGATGTCGCTCTTGCTGAGCACAACGGCGCGTTCGACGACGTTCAACAGTTCGCGGACGTTGCCCGGCCACTTGTAGCGTTGCAGCAATTGCTGAGCGGATTCATCGAAGCCGCGGATCGTTTTGCCGTTGGCTTCGCAGAACTGATGCAGGTAGTGCTCGGCGATCATTGGGATGTCCGAGATGCGATCGCGGAGCGGCGGTTGCGTCAGGCTGATCACATTGATGCGGTAGAAGAGGTCTTGGCGGAAGCTGCCGTCGGCGACTCGTGCGGAGAGGTCTTCGTTTGTCGCGAGGATCACGCGGACGTCGACCTTGTGTGTTTTGTTGCCGCCGACCGGTTCGAACTCGCGGTCTTGTAGGACTCGGAGCAGCTTCACTTGCAGCGACGCCGACGCGGTGGCGATTTCGTCGAGGAAGATCGTGCCGCCGTCGGCTTGCAGAAACTTGCCGACCTTGTCGTGATTGGCTCCGGTGAAGGCTCCGGCGACGTGACCGAACAGCTCGCTTTCGAGCAGCGTGTCGGGCAACGCTCCGCAGGCGACTTCAACGAACGGCCTGCTGGCTCGCGCACTGAGTTGATGAATCGCACGAGCGGTCATCGTCTTGCCGGTGCCGCTTTCGCCGAGCACCAGCACCGTCGTCCGCGTGTCGGCGACGCTCTCGATGAGGTCGTACATCTTCAGCATCTTGTAGTCGCGGCCGATCAGTGAACTGATGCCGAACTTCTGGTTGAGCTGTGCCTTGAGCGACTTATTTTCTTCGACCAGCTTGCGTTGGCCGAGTGCTCGTTGCACCGAGAAATTGAGTTCGTCGTCGATGACCGGCTTCGTGAGATAGTCGAACGCACCCATGCGGATCGCTTCGACGGCCGATTCGATCGTGCCGTAACCGGTGATGAGGATCACCGACGTGTCCGGGCAATGCTCGGTCGCCCATTCGAGCAACTCAAAGCCGTCGCGGTCGCCGAGATTCACGTCGCAGATCACGACCTCGAACGGGAACTCGCCCATGCGTTCCATCGCGTCCTTGCAGTTGGACGCGGCCTCAGTCCGATGGCCCAGACTGCGGAGATAGTCGGCCATCGCTTCGAGAATGTGCTTGTCGTCATCGACCACCAACAAGGAACCTTGGTTTGTCTTCATGGGTGCGAAATCTTTGTGGTTGTGTCGCAGTTCCCGTAGGTTGGCTTTCCAAGCCGACCGTGTTCTCCGCCGATCATGGCCGGAAAACACGGACGGGTTGGAAACCCATCCTACGAAGCGGGCGACAGTCAGTGTGAAATGGCCAAACTGGAAAACGTTCGGAGGTCGCGACGGCGGGGACCATCGCGGATTCCAAGACGTGACGAATCGCGGCGAGCAAGCTCGTGCGATCGCACAGGGGAGATGCGTTCGGCCGTAATCTCCATTCACACGACCGTCGTCCGAGCGGCAACCTTGCCACCCTGACGATCTCTTCCGCCCGCACGAGGAAGGGCGGCCGGAAGCAGTTCGCGTCGGCATGATGCCGAGAGAACACAAGCAACATAGGTCACAGTTTCGAGACGGCAACAAAATCCTGACGTCTGTTGCCGAGTCGAAACGGGTCGCTCTGGTCGAATCCGCGAGTAACCGTTGATTTTCCGAGGAATCGGCTCGACAGTGTTGCCCCGCCGCGACACGGTGGCTCTCGGAAACAGACCAGGACGCTCAATGCCCACGATCTCGATTCGCCTCGCTACTCCCGTCGACGAAGACATCGTCGTCGACTTTAACTGCCGTCTCGCCGAGGAATCGGAAAGCAAGAAACTCGACCGGCCGACCGTCCAGCTTGGCGTGCGAGCGATCCTCGCGAACCAACAACACGGCCGATATTTCCTGGCGAGCATCGGCGACGAAATCGTCGGCCAAATGATGCACACCTTCGAATGGAGCGACTGGCGCAACGGTGAGATTTGGTGGCTGCAAAGCGTCTACGTTCATCCCGACTTCCGTCGCCAGGGAGTCTTTCGTTCGCTGTTCCAACACCTGCAATCCGAAGCCGCCGCCTCACCGAACGTCGCTGGTCTGCGACTGTACGTCGAGGAACACAACACGTCGGCTCAAGCGACCTACGAACAGCTCGGCCTGAAGCTGGCCGGGTATGTCGTGATGGAGAATTTGGGCTCTCCGCCATTCCTGTTGGTTGGCGGCTGACGCACACAATAGGTAGTGAATCAGCCGGAACGCGCTAGCGTCCGGTTCGGGCGACGATTGAC
>JAYVQJ010001066.1:0-4013 GCA_043777235.1 Planctomycetia bacterium | reverse complement strand
TGTCAGAGGATTGAGGCGACGATTCAAAGTTTTGCGCTTCATCCCGACGGGATGGCAGAGAGTAGCCGGGGGTCGGAGCGGAGCGAAGACCCCCGGATGGCGAGGCCATTTCCAACGCATCCCGAAGGGATGCCAGAAGCGCCGTAAGTCACGCGGACTTTCTGGCATCCCTTCAGGATGCAAGTCACCACCTCTTGCATTCCGGGGGTCTCCACTGCGTTTCGACCCCCGGCTACTCTCTGCCATCCCTTTGGGATGAACCACAATGCCGCTAAGAATCTTGTCGAACTCAATCCCCCCAAGAGTCCCGTTGAACCCAAAACATGATTCGAAAAGAGCCTCGTCCGCAAGGAAGGATTTTGATCATGAGCCAATAACGATGCGGTTTGGCGCAATACCGCATTGCTCAAATCTATCGAGTTGTCACCTGAGAGAAGCCAGTCACTATTTGGAGTACGCGAACGTCGCATCCATTGCAGACCAATCGTCGATTGATCTTGGAGCATTGGCCACGACTTTCCGGAGGAAGCAATCTCGATTTCTTTTGAGGAGGACGAAAATCATGAAACGTAGAATCATCGTCGCAAGTTTCGTCTTGGTCGCATTGATGGCCACAACTTTGGCGGATGCGTCTCGCGCACAAGAAGCCGCTGCGAAAGTCGATGCTGCCGGTAGTCCGTTTGAAGTCTTGACCCGTGGTCCGGTTCACGAGGCGTTTGCCACTCAGTATCAAACCAATGCGGTGCCAGGCGTCAGAGTCGACCGAGAACCGCCTCAATTGGTGGAAGAGATTCCTCCCGCCATGAAGCCTGCGGGTGACGCAGCACTTTGGATTCCTGGGTATTGGGGTTGGGATGCGGATGCCTCCGATTTTCTGTGGGTCAGCGGAACTTGGCGAAGCCCTCCCCCAGGACATCGCTGGGTGCCTGGCTACTGGAACCGAATGAATTCTGGATTTCAGTGGATGTGCGGATTCTGGATGCCTTCAGACGTCGCTCAGATGCAGTATTACTCGGCCCCTCCCAGAAGTTTGGAACGTGGTCCGAATAGTGACCCTCAGGGCATCAATCAATTTTGGGTGCCCGGTTCTTACGTGCCAAACAACGCCAAGTATGCGTGGCAGCCGGGGTACTGGTGTCCGTATCAAACAAATTATCTTTGGGTTCCCAGTTACAACGTGGCGACCGGCGGTGGTTACGTCCATGTTCCGGGCTATTGGGACTATCGCATGGATCAGCGCGGCACTCTTTTCGCGCCGGTCCGATGGAACGCATCGTCGCGTACGGCGGCATCGGCGAGGTTCACACCGGGGATTGTGACGCCGCTGGATACGCTGCAGTTTCATTTGTTCTCTCAGGCGAACTCGAACACGTACTTGTTCGGCAACTATTACGACTCGAAGTACGCAGGGCTGGGAATTCAACCTTGGTACTCCACGCAGTTCGTGAGAGGAGTGCCGGACCCGACGTTCGGGTACTACAACTGGCTCTATTCGGGAAGTGGAGCGAACTACTACTTGGACGTTCTCACGAAGTGGAATGCCTACTACGTGAGAAATGCTGCGCTCCGGCCCGCGCTGACCTTGGTGGATCAGATTAACTTGGCCAACCAACAAAGTGCTGCGGTGAATTTGACGAACTCGTTGTTAGCAGTCCCGCTGACCGACGTTGTTGCCAAGACGCCGACCGCATTCGTGACTCTGACGGCCCAACAAACCAACAACATTGTCGCATCGACCACCGGCCTGCGAGCACTCTCGACCGAGCGTCTCAACGTCGAAGGGCGAGTGGGCGGGCCGTTGAATGTGGCCGGGGCAGCAAACACATCAGGTATCCTGAGTTCACAGACACTGAAGTTGCCCGTTGTGGCGGCTCCCGTCGCTCCGCTGAATGCTGTCGTCCCGGCGCACCCCAGCCAACTGATCAATCAGGTTCCCAACCTTGGTGGAGTCACCGGAGGAAACGTGGGTGGCGGCGCGTTACCAAAACTTCCTGTCAAACTACCAGGACTGTGATCGCGGGAAAGGAATCTCCTTTGGAGTGCGGGGTGTCAGCCCCGCTTTGGATCGTGTGGAAAGAACATCCAAAGCGGTGCTGACACACACGCACTCCAAGGCCGCTGAGACGACCGCAGGTCTCCCCGATGGAGTTGGGCCTGCGACCTCGCGTGGTTTGGTTCGTGAAGACCTGCGGTCACGCGGATGCGGCCGGGGGCAGGAGACCATCACCGAGCACGCGACGTTAGTTTGATCGCAGCAAGGCTCGAAATCCTGCCTGCTCGAAATGCTCGTCGATAGTCAACGCCTCGGTGAGTCCGCGCTGCTGCATGACGACGAATGATACGCAGTCGATCAGGCCCCATTCTTTGTCGGGCCGATTGCGGAACAACTCGAATGCTTGTTGGTAAAACTCGTCGGTGAGCGGGACGCATTCCACCTGCGGGTCGTGTTCGAGCGCGTCCAACAGTTGAGCGGCAGCCGGCCGATAGCGTTGTCTCGCTAACGCATTACCGATTTCCAACAGCACGGCTCGCGTGGTGATGAGTCTCGTTTGCTGGAGTTCCAACTGTTCGGCCAACTCGACGGCGCGGGCGTGATGCGCGTCCGCGTCCACCGATAACGCGATCGCGTAAGCCGTATCGCGAAACACTTCATTCATCGCCCGACACTGCTCCACCGTAGAGATAATCATCCAGGCGACCAGACCAATCGGCCGGGCCGGAAAGGCGCAACGAGCGGGCCACGCGCAGGAACGATGTCGGCTTGTCCTCTGCCGGCGACTTGGCCGTGACGATCAATTGGACTCGCGTGTTGGGCTGCAATTCGACGACTTCCGTGGGACGAAACACTTCGCCGTCGAATGTGGCTTACAAAATTTGGCTCATGGTGGGCCTCCGGTTCCCAGCATATCACCCGCTTCAAATGCCGCCCACTCGGAATGAAGTATTTGCGAAGTGAGGCCGAACCGAGTGCAAATCTCTTGGGAATGCGGGGTGTCAGCCCCGCTTTGGATCGTGGGACGAAAACATCCAAAGCGGTGCTGACATACTCCGACGCTCGGCGCGATCACACGCGCACTCCAAGACCGCTGAGACGACCGAAGGACTCCCCTATTGGAGTTGGGCCGGCGACCTCGCGTGGTTTGGTTCGTGGAGACCTGCGATCACGCGGAAGTGGCGGGATCGGGAGATCTGCTCCGAGCGAAGCAGTCGCACTCCATTGATTCTGTTCCAAGAGTTAGCTTAGTAAGATCGCGCCGGTTCAATCGCAGAGCACCTGCGCCGGATTGACGGCGACATTCAATTTCAGAAACGAACTCCTGATGACCTACGAAGCTCAAAATCTCAAGGTGCCCGTAGAGTCCGATGACTACGACGAATGCTCTGCTTTTGTGATCGAAGCGGTCAGGGGACTGATGACCGACGCCTTGAATTCTGGTCGAAATAAAATCCTGATTCACACCAATTTGAAACGCGGCCTCCCGATGGAGAACATCAACAAAGTCGCAGGGCCGTTTGTCGAGGCTTGGGCCGTCGAAGTGTTTCAAGATGCCGTTGAAGATCCGGACAACAAGTACCGTTTGATCAACGTCGAGGCACAAGAACGGCTCAACATGTCGGATGTCATTCTGCAATTCAAGAGGCAGCGGAAGCGACAGACATCAGTCACTGCCGACGTCGATGTGAAGGCGACCTCAGAAGACTTTGCGAATGCCGGCAAGTCTCCGAACATCACGTCGTACGCCAGAATCCGGACGGCCTACGTCAAAGACCCAGATTTTCTGTTTGTCATTCTGTCGTTGAAGCACCGCGTTTTCTGCGAGAAGAATCAGACCTCAGGGATGATGGAAGGTGTGATGGAGGTCGTTGACCACAATGCCTACGACCTCAAGCACTTGTCTGGGCCAGACATTTCCTACAATCCGTCATTAGGAACCGGGCAACTTCAGGTTCGCGACATCCACTACGTCACGACGGAATCACGAACCACTTGG
Source organism: Planctomycetia bacterium (assembly GCA_043777235.1). Lineage (GTDB taxonomy): Bacteria > Planctomycetota > Planctomycetia > Planctomycetales > Planctomycetaceae > SXKJ01. The sequence continues at coordinate 21 of JAYVQJ010001066.1, read as the reverse complement.
GAATTCTGCCAACTCTTGGAT
>JAYVQJ010001065.1:0-4014 GCA_043777235.1 Planctomycetia bacterium | reverse complement strand
TCGCCGCGACTGGAACTGGCGATCGGCGGCAATGCGGCGAATGTTTCGACCGACTTGTCGAAGCTCGGAGTGAAGGTCGGAGTCGTGGGGCTTGTCGGCAAAGATGTCTTCGGCCGGCATGTGCGCGATTCGCTGGAAGCGGCCGGAGTCGATTGCCGATTGCTTTGCGAATCGGAGACGAGTCAGACGTCGCAGACGTTGATCGTCAATGTGCAAGGCGAAGATCGGCGGTTCGTGCATACGGTCGGAGCGAACGCGGACTTCGATGCCAGCCAAGTGACTCCTGCAATGGTCCGCGACTGCCGAGTGCTCTTCCTGGGCGGGTACTTGCTGGCGGAGAAGCCGCCGGTGGAGAGTGTCGTGCGGCTGTTTCAAGCGGCTCGCGAGGCCGGCATCCCGACACTGTTGGATGTCGTCATCCCAGAGCCGGGAAACTATTGGGATCGTCTGCGGCCGGTGCTCGCGCTGACGGACGTGTTCATGCCGAACGAAGACGAGAGCGTGTTGCTGACTGGCGAGACCGATCCGTGGCGACAGGCCGAGGCGTATCGCTCGGCGGGGGTTCGCACGGCGATCGTCACGCGCGGTGGGAATGGCTGTGTGATCGTCTCGGACGAGGGTCGCTTCGAGGCCGAGGCTCATCGCGTCCCGTTTGTCGACGGCACCGGGAGCGGCGATGCGTTTGTGTCAGGCTACATTCTCGGATTGCTGCGCGGCGCGAGCACGCTCGACTGCGTGCGGCTCGGCAGCGCGATGGGGGCGAGCTGCGTTCGCTCGACGGGAGCGACCACAGGGGTGTTCAATGCGGCGGAACTGACGGAGTTCATGGCCGCTCATTCGCTGACGATCACGGGCCGTTAGCAGTCCGTTGAAAAAGCAACCCGAAGCGTCAGCGAGGGACGCATCCTTTGCGTATTCTCCGAGAAAGCAGCTCCTCGCTGACGCTTCGGGTTACTTCATGAACAGGCCGCTAAACTGCTGCCGTCCACAATGATCGTGGCAATGGCCCGTTGGCTTTCGTTTCTTGACGACTGGATCACGCACCATGCGGCACACGCTGAATGAGTCGATGCAACGCAGCAGAGAATCGGTCACGGCGGAAGACGTGCGGTTGGCTGCGGCGCACTCGCGAACTGAGGACTGGCAGCGCTGGGGGCCATATCTCTCCGAGCGACAATGGGGGACGGTGCGAGAGGACTACTCTGAGGGGGGCGACTCGTGGAGATTCTTTCCGCACGATCACGCGCGCAGCCGAGCCTATCGTTGGGGCGAAGACGGCCTGCTGGGAATTTGCGATCGGCAAGGACGGTTGTGCTTTGCGCTGGCTTTGTGGAATGGTCGCGATCCGATTTTGAAAGAGCGGCTCTTCGGACTGGCGGGACCGGAAGGGAATCACGGCGAGGATGTGAAGGAGTTGTATTACTACCTCGATTCAACACCGACGCACTCATACATGAAGGCGCTCTACAAATATCCGCAGGCCGAGTTTCCCTACGCGCGACTGGTCGATGAGAACCAAAAGCGAGGCCGAGATCAGCCGGAGTTTGAATTGCTCGACACCGGTGTCTTCAAAGACGACCGTTACTTCGACGTCGTCGTTGAGTATGCGAAGGCCACTCCCGAAGACCTGTTGATTCGCGTGACGATTCACAATCGCGGACCGGAGGCGGCGACGTTGCATCTGTTGCCGACGCTTTGGTTCCGGAACACATGGTCCTGGTTTGGTCATGACGAATCGCCCGCGTGCTATCCGGGGATGCAGCTTCAGCCGGATGGAACGGTCTTCGCGTGGCACGAGGCGCTCGGTGAGTTTTCTTTCGCAGCGGACGCGACGACTCAGTCTCCAAGTTGGCTCTTCACGGAGAACGTCACGAACACAGAGCGTCTCTACGGAATGCCCAACGCCGGGCCGTATGTGAAGGACGCTTTTCATGCCCGTGTGGTGCAGGGCAGGGGGGAAGCGGTCTCGCCCGACGGCATCGGGACGAAGACCGCCGCGTGGTACGAAGTGCGATTGGAGCCGCACACGAGTCAGGAAATTCGTTTGCGATTGACGGCTCAAGAAGAAAAGTCGTGGACTCCGGAGACCGCCTTCGGGCCGGAGTTCGAGCACCTCTTCGTGACTCGGCGTGCCGAAGCGGATGAGTTTTACCGTTCCAAACAACGTCAGGAGTTGTCGTCCGAAGCCGCCCAAGTGGAACGCCAGGCGTTCGCGGGTTTGCTGTGGTCGAAGCAGTTTTATCACTACGTCGTGAAGCAGTGGCTCAAAGGGGATGACGGGCAGCCAACGCCGCCTGAGGCGAGACGACTCGGACGCAATCGGGACTGGCTGCATCTGTTCAATCGCGATGTGATCTCGATGCCGGACAAGTGGGAGTACCCGTGGTACGCCGCCTGGGACTTGGCGTTTCACATGATCCCGTTCGCTCAGATCGACAGTGAATTCGCGAAGCAGCAACTGCTGCTGTTTCTTCGCGAATGGTACATGCACCCCAACGGGCAATTGCCGGCGTACGAGTTCGGCTTCGGCGATGTGAACCCGCCGGTTCATGCGTGGGCCTGCTGGCGCGTCTACAAACAGACCGGCCCGCGCGGTGATCGCGACCGGATGTTCCTCGCGCGAGTTTTTCAAAAGCTGCTGCTCAATTTCACTTGGTGGGTGAACCGGAAGGACATCGAAGGGAACAATCTGTTCGGCGGCGGCTTCCTCGGCCTCGACAACATCGGCGTTTTCGATCGCTCACAACCGCTGCCGGCGGGTGGCCGCTTGGAGCAAGCGGACGGGACGGCGTGGATGGCCTTCTTTTGTTCGACGATGCTGGCGATCGCGCTGGAACTCGCTGCGGAAGACCCCAGCTACGAAGACATCGCTTCGAAGTTCTTCGAGCACTTCGTCGCGATCGCCGATGCCATGAACACGCTCGGCGGCAACGGTCTGTGGGATGAGTCTGACGGTTTCTATTACGATCAACTCAAGATGGAAGGACGCAGCGAGCCGATGCGGATTCGCTCGATCGTCGGCATCATCCCGTTGTTCGCGGTGGAAATTCTCGATCCGCAAACGCTCGATCGCTTGCCGGGTTTCAAGAAGCGGATGGATTGGTTCTTGAAGAATCGGCGCGACCTCTCGCGACAAATCACGATTTGCGAACGGAATCGTGCGGCGACCGATCAACAGCCCAGCCGCTTGCTGTTGGCGATCCCGTCGCGCGAACGCTTGCAGCGAGTTCTCGAACGAGTGCTCGACGAGAACGAATTTCTCTCACCGTTCGGTGTGCGTGCTCTCTCGAAGGCTCATGCCGCCGAACCGTTCGCGTTCCAACTCGACCACCAAGTCCTACGAGTGGAATATGTACCCGGTGAGTCGACCAGCAGTCTCTTCGGAGGAAACTCAAACTGGCGTGGCCCGATTTGGTTCCCGGTCAATTATCTGTTGATCGAGGCGCTCGAACGTTATCACCATTTTTATGGCGACGAATTTCAAGTCGAATGTCCAACGAACTCCGGCAATTGGATGACGCTCAAAGAGGTCGCCGCCGAGTTATCACGCCGTCTTGCGAGTCTCTTCTTGCCCGACCCATCAGGCCGCCGTCCGTGTCACGGCGAGGACGCTCGGTACACGACCGATCCGAATTGGCGCGATCTTGTTCTGTTCTACGAATACTTTCACGGCGACACCGGCCGCGGCTGCGGAGCCTCTCACCAAACCGGCTGGACCGCGCTCGTCACACGTCTGTTGAGTTGAAAGAAACCCGAAGCGTTAGCGAGGGCGAGTGGCCAACGGCTCGTATGATCATCGCGTTGATCGAGAGTCGCCCTCGCTGACGCTTTTTGAAGTTGCGCTATTTGCATTGTCGTGCTCTGAACCCGGAGGGTTCTCAGCCATTAGCCGGTGGTCGCCGCAGGCGCACCACCGGAATGGCCGAGCAAATGCCGCCGCATCCCAGCGGGATGCCAGCAAACACGGTGCTGGCATCCCGCTGGGATGCGACCGATAGGTGTCGCATTTCCGGT